>CAZYHO010000174.1:0-9074 GCA_964647495.1 uncultured Akkermansia sp.
CCCCCGAAAACCGCGGCGTCCGAGGATTCTTCAAACGCCTCTTCGGCGGCCGGCAACAGTGATGCTTTGGCATTCGTCGTTCGTCGTTCGTCGTTCGTTGTTCGTCGTTCGTTGTTCGTTGTTCGTCGTTCGTCCCTTCAGTCCCTTTCGTCCCTCAGGTCCCTTGGCGCCTGTTGAGTAAAAACTGACGAGCACAAGAGAAGCCTTCCCTGTCGCCTTTCCCGGTTTCCACACCCCAACCCGGCAACAAACCATTCCAGTTCCCGGGCAGGGCGGCGCGTCTCGCCCGCCGCGGCCGGCATCGTGCCGGCCGCACCGAGCGTCCCGCTCCCCACACCATACCCACCGAACCGTATGTCCCTTGTCCCGTGCCAGGAACGCAGACTTCCAGGCTGTGCGGCAGGCCGGTGTCTCTCCTGCCGGTGAATCCACGACACCGTCTATATTTTCAACATCCGCCGCAATGAGTTTCGCCTGATCGCCGCTGTCCACTTCAATCGCCGAGCCGTCTTCGCCCTCCGCTTTTTCACCCACGCCGAATACGACAATACCAACTGGAAGAACGAATTATGAAAGCCACGTCCGAAGCGAAAACCGCGTTCCTTTTTGCCGGCCTGCCCAAGAACTACGAAGGTCTCTGCCGGCGTTTTCTCCCCCGCCCCATCCGCGATCAACACGACTACGCCAGCACCCTTGAAATGGCCCGCTCCCTGGCCGGATACGAGGATGAGATGACTGCTGATCAAGAAGATTATTTCGATATCCTTTGCACTCTCCTCGAAGCCTGGGATCGCGAACATGTGACCTGGCCCAAAGTGAGCGGCCTCGAACTCCTGAAACACCTTCTCGATAACAATGGCCTTACCGGCGCGGACCTTTCCCGACTGCTCGGTGCCACCTCGCCCCGGCTTGGTCCCATGATCCTGCGCGGCGAACGGCGCATCACCGCCGCTCACGCCCGGCGGCTCGGGGAGCATTTTTGCCTGGAACCGGGCGCGTTTCTGAAATGACTGACAGGATCCGACCAACGACCAATGACCCAACATCATCCCGCCAACCCCAGGCGCCATGAGATGACCTGGCGCCAGAGCTTGAAGTAAAGTGGTGTATTTCCGCCGCGGCTCAGCCGTTCGGAGACCAGGGTTGCCAGGTCGTCGCCGCCGATCGGGCTGACCTGGCTTGTCTCGCGGCCGCCGTCGGCCTGGACGCGAACATGCAGGAACTTTTCATCCGCTTCACGGCTGATCGTGACGCGGCAGGCCCCGTCACCGTAGAGGTCGACACGCGAGAGCGGCGCGGTGCCTTCCTCGACGAAGAGGCGTTCGGATGGATCGAGCGCCCACCCTGCCTTGTACGCGATCCATGACGCGAAGAGGGCCGCCGTGATGCGGTGGCCGGGCGCATGAGCGATCCGCACCGCGTTCAACCGGCACAGGCTCGTCTTCGCCAGCGCGGTGTCGAATGCCCCGGCCAGCGCCTGCCGGTATGGAAAAATCCGCATCCAGGCGAGATCGAGCACGACAAATCGCGATCCGCCGTCGCGCCACGATGTCCTGAGCCGCCGCAGTTGCGCGGCCGGATCGGTCCAGGTCGTGCTGTCGATGACCAGGCGGTCGATCAACCGGTGCAGGTGCGGCTCCCATCGATCCGAAAAGTCCCCCTGCCAGAAAAAAACAAGCGGCAGGTCGCTTTCGAGGTGAGCGAAAACGATGTTGCGCAGGGCATCGCGCAACCGGCCGCTCACATCGAAAGCAATCTGCTCCGAACAGACCGATTTGCCACCCGCGCCGCTGAGCTGGCAGTGCGCCGTGATCCACGCGCGCACCCGCGCCTCCTCGTCCGACGGCCGCGCCGCGATCAGGATGGCGCGGCACGCGTGCTCGCGCGTCACCTCCTGGATCAGCGAGGAATTCCGCTCCAGGCTGCCCGGCTGCTCGGAATAAACCGCGAAATTCATCAGCGATGCCTTCGTCATCGCTTTGTTGCTCGCCCACAATTCGCGCAGCGACTCCGCGATCCCGGAGACCGGCGTCTCCTGGCCCAGAGCGGTCAGTGTCGGAGATTCCGTCATGCGGCGCGGGGCGGGGTTATGTCAGGAATTGTCATCGCCATCCTCCTTTCTGTTAAATCCGCCGCCATTTCCGGCCATCGCGCTCCAGCAATTCGTCCGCCTCCGCCGGTCCCCACGATCCGGCCGGGTACTCCGCCATTCCCGGCGGCGCGCCCGACTCATGCCACGCCTGCTCGATCGGATCGATGAAACTCCAGGCGTTCTCGACCTCGTCACGCCGCGCGAAGAGCGTGGCGTCCCCGGCCATCGCGTCCAGCAGGAGCCGCTCGTACGCGAACGGGCTCGCTTTCCCGAAACTCGTCGCATAGCGGAAATCCATCTTCACCGGCTCCATCCGCAGGGCGAGACCGGGCACTTTGCCGAGCATGCGCAAACTCACGCCCTCGTCCGGCTGGATGCGGAAAACAAGCACGTTGCTGCGCCCGCGCGCCGGCAGCGTCTGAAACAGCACATGCGGCGCCCGGCGGAAATGCACCGAGATTTCCGTCGTCTTCTTCGGCAACTGCTTGCCGACCCGAATGTAAAACGGCACCCCCTGCCATCGCCATGTGTCGATGTACGCCCGCATCGCCACATAACACTCGGTCTGCGATGCCTGATCGACGCGGTCCTCATCCCGATAGCCGACCGCCGCCTGCCCGTCGACAGAACCCGCCGTGTACTGCGCGCGCACGACGTTCTGCTCGACCTCGTGGACGGACGTGTACTTTCGCAGCGCGCGCAGCGCCTTGACTTTCTCGTCGCGCACCGAGTCCGCGCTCAGGTCGGTCGGCGGTTCCATGGCGATGAGGCTGAGGAGCTGGAGCAGGTGGTTCTGGACCATGTCGCGCAGGGCGCCGGCTTTGTCGTAGTAGGCGCCGCGCCCGCCGGTCATGCCGAAGTTTTCGGCGCAGGTGATCTGGACGTGGTCGATGTAATTGCGGTTCCAGAGCGGCTCGAAGATCGAATTGCCGAAGCGCGTGACGATGATGTTCTGGGCCGTCTCTTTTCCCAGGTAGTGGTCGATGCGGTAGGTGTTCTGCTCGTCGAAGACGGCGGCCACCATGTTATTGAGGCTTTGCGCGCTCGCCAGATCCCTGCCGATCGGTTTCTCGACGATGACACGCGCCCAGCCGCCGTCGCGGCCATCGTTGAGTCCCGCCTGCTTCAAGTGGGACAGGATTTCCTCGAAGTTGTCGGGCGCCGAAGCGAGATAAAACAGCCGGTTGCCCGGCCCGCCGCGCGCCGCGTCCAGCTCGTCGAGCCGCTTTCCAAGCGAAACGTAGCCGGCCGAGTCCCCGAACTCGCTCTGATGATAAACGATGCGGTCGCGGAACCCGGCCCAGAATTCATCGTCGTGCCCCTGCCGCGAATGCTTCGCGTTGCTGGCGGCGAATTCCTCGCGGATCCCCGCATCTGATTTCGGCCGGCGGGCAAAGGCGACGATCCTGAGCGTCGGCGGCAGCTCGCCATCCAGCGCCAGATTGTACAGCGCGGGAATCAGCAGCTTGTGCGTCAAATCCCCGGTCGCCCCGAAGATGACGATGGTGCACGGCTCCGGGCTCTGGCGCGTGGCCAAGTCGTCGCGAAACGGATTGTCCGGTATCTCGGCGGTCGGCATGAGCAATCGGATGGCGGCGAACAAAAAACCCGCGGCGGAATCAGAGCGAGAGACCGCCATCGGTCACCGCGCCCTCGCTGGCGCTTTGCACCAAGGCGGCGTACTTGGCAAGCACGCCGCGCGTGTAGCGCGGTTTCGGCTGGCGCCAGGCGGTCAGCCGCGCGCCCAGCTCGGCGTCGCTGATGGCGACTTCGATGGTGCGGGCCTGCGCGTCGATAGTGATCACGTCCCCGTTCTTGAGCACGCCGATCGGACCGCCGACGTGCGCTTCGGGCGTGATGTGGCCGACCACAAACCCGTGGCTCCCTCCGGAAAAGCGGCCGTCGGTGATCAAGGCGACGTCTTTGCCCAGGCCAAGCCCCATGATCGCGCTCGTCGGCCCGAGCATCTCGCGCATGCCGGGCCCGCCCTTCGGCCCCTCGCGGCGGATCACGACGACATGCCCTTTCTTGATCTTGCCGCCGAGGATCGCCGCCATCGCCTGCTCCTCGGAGTCGAAAACCCGCGCCTTGCCGGTGAACGACAGCCCCTCCTTGCCGCTGATCTTGGCGACGGCGCCCTGCGGCGCCAGATTGCCCCGCAGAATGATCAGGTGCCCGTCCTTCTTGATCGGGTTCGCGAACGACCGCACCACGTCCTGTCCCGCGGGATACGGCTTCACCTTGGCGAGATTGTCACGCAGCGTCTTTCCGGTCACCGTCATCACGCCGCCGTCGATCAGCTTCTCCTCGAGCAGCATCTTCATCAATGGCATCGTGCCGCCGATCTTGACCAGTTCCCACATCACGTGCTTGCCGGATGGCTTCAAGTCCGCCAGCACCGGCGTGCGGCGGCCGACCCGCGTAAAATCGTCGATGTCCAGCTTGACTCCCGCGCTGTACGCCATCGCCACGAGATGGAGCACGGCGTTGGTCGATCCGCCGAGCGCGATGATGAGCGCGATCGCATTGAGAAACGACTCGCGGCACAGGATGTCGAGCGGCTTGATGCCCCGTTGCAGCAGATGCACCACGGCCGCTCCGGCGTCGAAGCAGTCGCGCAATTTGTCATCGCTGACGGCCGCCTGCGCCGAGCTGTTGGGAAGCGACAGGCCGAGCGCCTCGATCGCGCTGGCCATCGTGTTCGCCGTGTACATGCCTCCGCAGGACCCCTCGCCGGGAATCGATACCTCCTCGATCTTCCGCAGCTCGGCGTCCTTGATGGCTCCCGCCGCGTGTTTCCCCACCGCCTCGAAAACGGTCACGATGTCGGCATCCCGGCCATTGTAACATCCGGGCAGAATCGTCCCGCCATACACAAAAACACTCGGCCGGTTCAGGCGCGCCATGGCCATCACGCAGCCGGGCATGTTCTTGTCGCATCCGCCGATCGCCACGAATCCGTCCAGATTCTCGCAGCCGACCACCGTCTCGATCGAGTCGGCGATCACTTCACGCGAAACCAGCGAGTACTTCATGCCCTCCGTCCCCATCGATATGCCGTCGGAGATCGTGATCGTGTTGAAAATGATGCTTTTGCCGCCGGCCGCGTCCGTCCCCCTGGCCGACTCACGCGCCAGGCGGTCGATGTGCATGTTGCACGGCGTCACCATGCTCCATGTGCTCGCGATGCCGATCTGAGGTTTCTTGAAATCCTCGCGCTTGAACCCCACCGCATGCAGCATCGCCCGGCTCGCCGCCCGGTCCGGCCCGTCAACCATGATCGACGAATGCGGACGGGGCAGGGCGGGCTTGGCAGGTCTGGCGGCTTTCACGGCCTTCGCGGCCTTTGGGGCTTTGGCCGCGGAAGCGGACTTCTTCTTGGCGCTCATGAGTTTCAAATCACATGTCTCGCGCCAGCGCACGCCAGCGTCAAGTGGAGGGCTGCGGCGCAGGGAGTTCACCCGCGCTCACACCAGCCCGAACTGCGACTGGCACGCCGGGCAATCGATGCGTTTCGCGTCGCGCGAAACGCGCATCTGCGTCTTGCAGCGGGGGCACGTGATCGTGACTTCCGCCGCGCTTCCGGCGTGGGACGGCGCGCCCGTCGCGACGTCCGGCTCCGAAATGGGCGGCGGAGATTCCCGCGCGGCGGCCTTCTCGGTCTCCGGCGTCAGCAACTGCGCGAGCAGCCCGGAGTTCTCGGGCAGCAGTACCAGCCTGCCGGATCCGGAGGCGATCTTCTGCGCCTCCAGGACATCGAAAAGCGCGGCCACCACCTCGGGATCCGCGGAAATCACCCGCAACGCCTCGCCGACGATCTGCGGCCGGATCGCGCCCGCCTTCGCAAATTCGATCGCCGCCTGACGTTCGGCCGTGCTCGCGATGATGCTCACCTGGTTTGCCCCGTCCTGCTTGATCGCGCTGGTCACCTGCCGCAGCCGGTTGACCACCTTGCTCTCGATCTGGCGGATCATCCCGTGATCGCGGAAATGCACCTTGCGGATGTAGACCGACCCGAGCTGGTATCCCCACTCGCTCGACTTCGGCGAAACCTCGGCGCGTACCGTCTGGCTCATCTGGTGCCGGCTCACCAGCATCGCACCCAGCGGCATGTTGCTCAGCGATCGAACGGTCGAGTTGCTCACGTTCGCCGCCAGCGAGCCCCGCGGATCCGTGTTCTTGAAAAGATACGCCACCGGATCGCTCACATACATCTCCTGCCAGATCCCGATCCCCATCGGGGCCCCCTCCTCGGAGTTCACCGCCTGGCTGCGCAGATACTGCTGGTCCAGACGCAGATCGATTTCATGACATTTCCCCAGCCAGTTGACCAATAGCGCGCGCCACCCGAGCCGCAGCGGCAGAATCTGCAGCCCCGGTTCGTCGAGCGTCGCCAGCACTTTCCCGAACAACACGTACACGAACGCATGCCGCTCGGGGATGATCGCGTAAAACCCGAAAACTCGCGCCAGCGCAAACAGGATCGGCACGAATATCAGGCACCCCACAAACGTGACACCCGCCGCCGTCAAAAACTGCACCAAGGCACTCATGACTGGCGCGCCTCCACAAAGATGGTTTTCGCCCGCTCGAACAGCGCCAGCCGCACGTTGCGCGTGTACGCCCGCAACACCGGCGGCCCGGCCTGCTTCAACACCGTCAACTGCGACGCCACCTTCACCAGCGGTTCGACCTCCGCCTGCGCCTTCAGCGTCTCGATTTCCACCGCCCGCTTCGACTGCACGATCTTCTGGTCCGCCGCGGCCTGGGCCAGCGAAATGTCCGATGACACCTGGTTGTACGCCGTGTTGATGGCCGCCAGCGCCGACTCGACCTCCGAGGGCGGATCGATCCCCGTGATCAGCGTGGCGTCCAGCACCACCCCGTAACGCGCCGCCGATGACTGGCACTCGCGGTCCATGTGCTCGTTCAAATCACGCAGATTTTTCCGCAGGTCGTTGATCGATATCCCGCTCACCACCGTCGCGTCAGGCGCATTCGGGTTCACCGCGTCGGGCGCCGGCGGCGGCGCCTCGAAATTCGCGATCCGCTCGCGCAGCACACTCACAAAATACCCCATCACATGCGCCAGCGGGTTCTTCACGCCAAACAAATACGCATAAAGATTGCGCTCCGAAACCCGGTACCGGATCTGCCCGGTGAGCCCGGTATTCAATTGGTCCTTCGTCACCGCCTCCAGCACCGTGCCGTGCTCATTCGCGTCCGGATCTTCAGGATCCCAGGCCATATTGATCGTTTCCGTCGCGATCGACGCCTTGTACACCCGCTCCCACGGCCAGCGGAAATACGGACCGCCCGGCGGTATCACACGCACCTGCGGATACGTGTATCTCGGCCGCTCGTCCGGCCTCAACGCCTCGGACAGCGGATCGTCCAGCGTCGTCCGGTCCCCCACCCGCTGCGCTCGCCCAAAACTCGTCTTCACCGCCCGCTCGTTCTGGTTCACCGTGTACAGCCCGGCCACCAGGTAACGCATCAGGAACCACACCGTGAAACCGACGATGATGCCAAGAATCGTGCCCATCCGCGCATCGTGACGCCCGCCCGCCTGTTTCGCCAGCGGAAAACGGATTCGAGAAGTCACGGCGCCGCCGTTCCCGGAGAAACGGCCCGCCACGAACTCAAGGAGTGGGTCCGTTCCGGCCACGCCAAGTTCAAAAGTTACAGCGGCGGCCGCTTCGGAAATTCCACACCTGCAAACACCTCCGCCAACGGCAACTCCACCTCCAGCGCCGCCAGGCGTGCCAACGACCCCAATCCTGTGAACGAAGCGTATTGCCACGTCCCGTCTGCCAGGCGCAAAAAGACCTCCACTTTCGGCTGATTCTGGGAAACCAGTACATACTGCTTCAGCGACGGGATGCTCTGGTAATGGCCGAACTTCGTGCCGCGGTCGTAGCGTTCCGACGAGTCGGACAACACCTCCACGAGCAGCCCCGGATTCATCACTGTCTCACCGGCATCATCCTCGGGATCGATCTCCACCGGGCCGCAGATCACGCTCGCGTCCGGGTAGGTGCGCAGACCGGTAGCGGGAACTTTCACACGCAGATCACTGTCAAAGACGCGGCAGCCTTTCCCCTCGCGCAGCAAAGCATTCCCCAGACACCGCATCATGTTCGCCTTGATGAGACTATGGTTCACGCTGCCGCCGGCCATCGCAAAAACCTCGCCCGCTAAAAACTCGCTGCGCGATTCCGCCGCCCGCTCGCGACGGTAATACTCGGCGGGCGAAAGAAGCGCTTTGATCTGCAGTGCGGTCATGACAGCGAAATCCATTCCACATCAAGGCGGCTTTGGCAAGGCAGGGCGAGAGCATGACGGCGGGAAAAGGTTCCCGAGAACCGCCTTGACCTGGCTACCGAATCGCCTCTCGGTTCGTCCCAGGCAGGCCCTGCGCTTCCGGTCGGCGCGGCCGATCCGGCGCGAGAGGCTCAAACCACGCTTTATGAAAAAACGACCCAAACCCGTAAAACTCCTTTCAGGCGGCAACCCCCAGATCGCCAAGGCGGACGGCGACGCCCCCGTGCAGGAATACATCGCCGCGATGCCCGGCTGGAAAAGCGATCTTGGGAAACGCCTCGACGCGCTCATCGTGCGCAACGTGCCCGGCGTGCGCAAGGCTGTGAGGTGGAACTCGCCATTCTACGGCATCGAAGGCCAAGGCTGGTTCCTCTCGTTCCATGTCCTCACCCGATACGTCAAAGTGACGTTCTTCAACGGCACATCGTTGCAGCCGGTCCCGCCAGGCGGCACGGAACGCAGCAAGGAAGCGCGTTGGATCGACATCTACGAAAATGACGACCTCGACGAGACCCGCATGGCGGCCTGGATCCGGCAAGCCGCCACCATGCCCGGCTGGATCCCGTAACCGTGTCCGCCATCCTGTATACCATAGGCCCCATGCGCCCAGTTGCGCCCGCCGCAAACCCGGACGACTCTGGCGCGTGAGCAGCGCATC
>CAZYHO010000175.1:0-9046 GCA_964647495.1 uncultured Akkermansia sp.
GCAGTTCCCCGAGCCGTTCGCTGAAGGCGGACATGGCGCAGTCATGCCAATCCCGCCGCCTCCGGCAACCGCGAAGTCGTTTTCGGCGGATTATGCGAATGGCGCAATGATGCGGAATACGCAACAGGCCGGGCCGATATGGGGTCTGTCCCCCCGTGGATTTCAGGCGCCGGTGGGGGAAGGGGGGGATGGCGGGTTGGTGAGGTGAGGGAGGGAGGGGTGGTGGCCGTCGAGGATGCTGGAGACGGTGAGGTCGCCCATGACGTTGATGGCGGTGCGGCAGCGGTCGAGGAACCAATCGACTGTGAGGAGGAGGGGGATGTATTCGACGGGGAGTTTGACGGCGGTGAAGACGGCGATCATGGTGATGAGTCCGGCTTCGGGGATGCCTGCGGCGCCGACGGAGGCGACGACGGCCATGATGACGAGGAGGATTTGGGCGCCGGGGCCGAGGTGCTGGCCGATGGCCTGGGCGATGAAGATGGCGGCGACGGCTTCGTAGAGTGCGGTTCCGTCGTTGTTCATGGAGCCGCCCACCATGACGCCGAGGCTGGCATTGGCGGGGCGGACCCCGAGTTTCCGGACAGCGCAGCGGTAGGTTACCGGCAGGGAGGCGGTGGAGCTGGCGGTGGAGAAGGCGACGGCGAGGGCTTCGGAGCCGGACTTGAGGAAGTGGAGCGGGCGGACCCACGAGCTGCGGCGCATGCGGAGGAGGTAGAAACACATCTGGAGGAGGAGGGCCGTGAGGACAGTGACGACGAACCATCCCATCGAGAGCAGCGGGGCCAGTCCCTGGCTGGACACCACACTGCAGACGACCGCGAAAACCGCGACCGGCACGACCTTGAGGAGCCAGTGGAGCAGGACGAGGAGCAGTTCGAAGACGGTTTCGGCCGCGGTGACGACGGCCGCGACATGGGCGGCGGGTGTGCCGCCCTGCGAGCGCAGGCGTCGCAGCCCGGCGCCGAGGACGAGGGCGATGAGGATGACACCGATCATGTCGTTCTCGCGGAACGGATCGATGAAGTTCTTGGGGATCGACTTGAGGACGAAGTCGCGCCAGGGATCGAAGACCGGTTTTTCGGCGAGGGCGGTGGCGGTGGAGGAGGATGGGACGGGCAGGTTGGCGCCGTCACCCGGCCGCATGGTATTGGCGACGAAGAGGCCGATGAGGATGGCGACCAGGGTGTTGGTGCTGATGAGCCAGAGCAGTCGGGCGCCGCTGCGGCCGGAGACCTCGGCCTTGACGAGGGCCATGAGGAGGGCCGTGAAGATCAGGGGTGTGGCGAGCAGGCGAAGCAGGCCGAGGATAAAATTCGCCACTCCCTTGAGGGCCGCGGCCCATTGAGTCATCGCCTCGGGCGGCGCGGAATGCCTCAGGATCAGTCCGAGAACAAGGCCGAGGCCGAGGGCGACAAGGATCCAGATGACAAACGGGGGCGCCCGCCTCGGCGCCGGACTTTCGGCAGAGGCGGCGGCGGTCGATCCGGACATCAGGTCAAATCAGGGAGGGACTCGGATTTGGTGGAGCGGGGGAGCCGGAGCGCGGCCGGGCGGCATGGATCATCACTCCCAGTTCTTGATCCAGGTGTTTTGATCCGTGAAGTTTGCCTCTTTGGTGCCGCCGTAGGACCAGAGGTCGTACTTCCGGGGATTCTTGTATTTTTGCTTGAGCGCCTCGAAATTGTCCGCATTGCGCGGGTCGACCGGCGGGGGAACGACGTATTGAAACGGGATGCCGAAACCGTCGCCGATGTACCATTTGCCGTCGGCCTGGCGGGAAATGCGCTGGCTGCCGGTGGGGTCGGCGGCGGCCCAATAGACTTTGGCTTCCGGACCCAGGGAGCCGGCCTTGCCCATGGATCCCGTCTCGCCATTTTCGAGGCTGTCATCGCCGTCGGCGGTCAGGGCCTGGTACAGAGCGATGGCGCCGCCGACTGGGTAATTGTTGCCGCCGACGAGGGTGGTCGCGGACTCGCCGCCTTCTTTCGGGCGGGGGTAGGTGCCGTAGTCTTGCTGGTAACTGTCCAGGAAAAGCTCGATAGCCTGGAGGTAACTTTTGGTTTTCTGGATATTGGCGGTGCGGGTGGCATGGCCCATGGCGACGATGGAGAGGGCGGCGAGCAGGGCGACGAGGCTGACGGTGACGAGGATTTCGACCAGCGTGAAGCCGGCGGGGGCGCGTCGCCTGGGCAGAGAGCGTGATTTCATGATGGAAGCCGGGGTGATGGGGTAATGGCTGGCCGGGCCGGCGGGGAGGGTCCGTGGGTCGGCGGGCTTATTGCTGCTGGAGTTTCGATATGATTCTCACCAGCGGCAGGAAGAGCGCCAGCACAATCACGCCGACGATGAGCGCGAGGATGACGATCATGATCGGCTCGAGCAGCGAGGTGAGGGCGGCGACGGCGTTGTCCACTTCGTCATCATAGACATCGGCGATCTTGAGCAGCATCTCGGGGAGCTGGCCGGTTTCCTCGCCGACATCGACCATCGAAATGACCATGGCGGGAAAGACTTTGCTGGCTTCGAGCGGGGCGACCATGGACTCCCCTTCGCGCACGGCGTCATGGACCTTGCTGATGGCGTTGGCGACGATGACGTTGCCGGAGGTGTCGCGCGTGATGTTGAGCGCCTGGAGGATCGGGACGCCGGATGTGACGAGTGTGCCAAGGGTGCGGCTGAAGCGCGAGATGGCGCTCTTGCGCTGGATGTCCCCGAAGATCGGCATGTTCAACTTGAAGCGGTCGATGATTTCACGGCCTTTCACGGTGCCGGCGATCGCCTTGTAAGCGAGGAAGACGAGGAACGCGCCGATGAAGAGGAGGAGGCCGTTGGGCAGGAAGTACGGCCGTTCGATGAGCCAGCCGGAGGCGCCGGTGACCAATCGCGTGATGAACGGAAGCGGCTCGCCCGGGCCGAGCATTTCCTCGAAGATCTTTTTGAACTTCGGCACGATAAACAGCAGGAGGAAGAACACGATGGCCACCGCGATGAACATGACGATGACCGGGTAGACCATCGCGGAAACGATCTTGTTCTTGAGCTTCTGGGCCTTCTCCTGGTATTCGGCCAGCCGGTTGAGGACGACCTCGAGCACACCGCCGAGTTCGCCGGCCTTGACCATGTTGATGTAGAGTTTGTTGAAGATCCTCGGGTGCTGGGCGAGCGACTCGGAGAACGTCGAGCCTGTCTGGACGGAGTCGGCCAGCGCCATGATGGTGCGCTGGAGCACGGGGTTCGGCTCCTGTTTGCCGAGCACGGTCAGGCCGCGCAGGAGCGGCAGGCCGGCATCGATCAGCGTGGCCAACTGCCGGGTGAAGATCATGAGGACCTTCCCTTTGACGGTACCGCCTCCTCTGGAGGCCCGTTTCCGGCTCTTGGTGGCGGCGCCGACTTTCTTTTTGGCGCCGGCGAGCTGGCCTTTGGGGGCGAGTTTGGTGGGGAAGAGGTTCTGGCCGCGCAGCATCGAGGATGCCTCGCCTTCATTGGTGGCGGAAATGGAGCCGGCGGTCTCCTGTCCCTGCGCGTTCAGGGCGATGTAATCGAAGTCGGGCATGGGGTCTGGTCTGGTTGACGGTATCAGATTAAAGGAAAAGCCGTGGTCCTGTCCATCACGCAATCAGTGGAGGCGAGGGATTTCTTCAAGTGTACTTGAGAACTTCCTCCATGGTGGTGTGGCCTTCGTAAATATTGCGCAGGCCGTCCTCGCGGACCGTCTCCATGCCGAGTTCGATGGCTTTCTGCTTGAGGACGAGGGTCGGGGTGCGCTGGGTGATGAGGTCGCGGAGGGTATCGTTGATGCAGAGCAGCTCGTAGAGCCCTTTGCGGCCGCGGTAACCCGTGTTGACGCAGGTCGGGCAGCCTTCGCCGGTGTAGAAGTGTTTGTCCCCGATTTCGCTGAGGGGGATGCCGAGCTGGTTGAGGATGGCGTCACTTGGCTGATACGGGACGCGGCATTCGCGGCAGATGGTGCGGACGAGACGCTGGGCGAGGACGCCTTCGAGGGAAGCCGAGACGAGGAAGGGTTCGAGGCCCATATCGACGAGGCGGGTGACGGCGCCGGGGGCGTCGTTGGTGTGGAGGGTGGAGAGGACGAGGTGGCCTGTGAGGGCGGCCTGGATGGCGATCTGGCCGGTTTCGGCGTCGCGGATTTCCCCGACCATGATGCGGTCGGGATCCTGGCGGAGGAATGCGCGGAGGACTTTGGCGAAAGTATTGCCGACGTTTTCGTTGACGGGGACCTGGATGATGCCCTCGATGTCGTACTCGACGGGATCTTCGACGGTGAGGAGCTTGGAGTCGATGGTATTGATGCGTCTGAGGGCGGCGTAGAGGGTGGTGGTTTTGCCGGAGCCTGTCGGGCCGCAGACGATGAAGATGCCGTTGGGTTTGAGGATGACTTCGTTGATGAAGTCATAGACAAAACCCGGCATGCCGAGGTTGCTGAGTTCGAGGTTGGCGGACTGGCGGTCGAGGACGCGGAGCACGACGGATTCGCCGTGGATGGTGGGCAGTGTGGAGACGCGCATGTCCACGCTGCGGCCGGCGATGGTTTTCATGATGCGGCCGTCCTGGGGGAGGCGGCGTTCGGCGATGTTGAGGTTCGCCATGACCTTGATGCGCGAAATGATGGTGGTGGAGAGGCGGGCCGGGGGCGGGGCGATTTCGAGCAGGGCGCCGTCGACGCGGTAGCGGATTTTGAATTCCTGTTCGAACGGTTCGAAGTGGATGTCGGAGGCGCGTTCCTTGATTGCCTGGAAGAGGACGAGGTCGACGTAGCGGACGATGGGGGCGGAGTTGGCCTCGTTTTCGAGATCTTTGGGGTTGTTGGGATCGCCGCCGTCGATTTGGGCGAGGATATCGCCGAGTTCCTCGGTGCCCGCGCCGTAGAGGTCGCTGATGAGTTCCTCGACGCGTTCGGGCCGGGCGATGACGAGGTTGAGGTCTTTGCCTGTGGCGAAGCGGAGGTCTTCGAGGGTTTGGGGGTTGAAGGGGTTGACGAGGGCGACGTGGAGGCCTTGTTCGTCGAGGCCGATCGGCAGGGCGCCGTGGAGGCGGGCGAGGTTGGCCGGGATCAATTCGAGGAGGGCCTTGGGCGGCTCGATGTTCCTGAGGTCGTTGAAGGGGGCGGCGAGTTCCTCGGCGACGACCTGGTAGAGGTCATTTTCGTGCTGGATGAGGCCGAAATTCTTGAGGATGTGGACGATGCTGTCTCCGGTGCTTTTGACTTCGTCCAGGATGCTGTCGGCCTGAGTGTGGTCGATGATGCCCCTGTGTTTAAGGAGATCGCAGATGTGTTCGGCGGTCATGGAGTGTGAGGAAACGGATGAGGCGTGATGCCGGCCTGGGTGCGGGGGCGGCGGGAGGGACCGGTGGTCGCGGGATGGTGGCGCTCGTCGATCGGGCCGGTGCGCATAGGATTGGGGACGGTGGCGGCGGCTGGGGTTAGTCGCTGTCGCCCACGGTGATTTCGATGACTTCGGCGGCGGTGGTGAGGCCGGAGAGGGCCTTGCGGATGCCGTCCTCGCGGAGGTTGCGCATGCCGAGTTCGCGGGCTTTGCGCTTGAGCTGGACGGCGGAGATCTTGTCGTTGATGGCGGTGCGCACCTCGTCGTCGATTTTGAAGATTTCGGAGATGGCGAGGCGTCCCCGGAATCCGTTTTGACGGCAGGCGGAGCAGCCGACGGGGACCATGATGGTGGCGTCGACCATTTGTTCGAAGGTAAGGCCGAGGGCGCGGATTTCCATTTCGTCCATGGTGCCCGGTTTTTTGCATTCGCGGCAGAGTTTGCGGACGAGGCGCTGAGCCATGATGGCGCGGACGGCGGAGGCGGTGAGGAACGGTTTGATGCCGATGTCGGTGAGACGGGCGACGGCGCTGGGGGCGTCGTTGGTGTGGAGGGTGGAGAAGACGAGGTGGCCGGTGAGCGAGGCGTTGATGGCGATGGAGGCGGTTTCGAGGTCGCGGATCTCGCCGATCATGATGATGTTGGGGGCCTGGCGGAGCATCGAGCGGAGGGCGGCGGCGAACGTCATGCCGATGTCTTCCTTGACGTTGACCTGGTTGATGCCGGAGAGCTGGTACTCGACGGGATCTTCGACGGTGATGATCTTGCGGTCCGGTTTGTTGATGGCGTTGAGGCAGGCGTAGAGGGTGGTTGTCTTGCCTGAGCCGGTGGGGCCGGTGACGAGGATGATGCCGTCGGGCAGCGCGATGAGTTCCTCGAATGTCGCCTGGTCGTCGCTGAGGAAGCCGAGGTCACCGAGGCCCAGGGTGAGGCCGGATTTGTCAAGGATCCGCATGACGACGGATTCGCCGTGGCTGGTGGGGACGGTGGAGACGCGGAGGTCGAGGTCTTTGCCGCCGAGGCGTGCCTGGATGCGGCCGTCCTGGGGGATGCGGCGCTCGTCGATGGACATTTTCCCGGTCATGATTTTGAGGCGGGCGACGACCGGGGCGTGGAGGTGTTTCGGGTGGCTGTCGATTTCCTGCATCACGCCGTCGATGCGGTAGCGGACGCGGAGGGCCTTTTCCATCGGCTCGATGTGGATGTCACTGGCGCGGGACTGGTGGGCCTCGACGAGGATTCTGGTGACGAGCTTGATGATGGGGGCGTCGGCGTCGGCCTTGGCCTTGGCGGGGGAGGATTCGTTGTCCTCGCCGGCCATGACGACCTCCAGGTCCATGTTCTCGGCTTCTTTTTTGATGCCGTAGAATTCGGTGAGGAATTGATCGATTTGTGAGCCGGTGGCGCAGACGAAGCTGAGCGAGATGCCGTTGAGGAGGTGGGGGAGGCTGTCCATCGCGTCGAAATTCAGCGGATCGGCGACGGCGATGACGATCTGGCCGTAGTCGAGGCCGACAGGGACGGCGCGATACCTGGCCGCGACCTCGCCCGGCACGGCGTCGAGCAGTTCGGGGGTGGGGACGACTTCGGCGAGGTCGATGAAATCCATGCCGGCATTGACGGCCATGGTTTGGGAGAGGGCTTCCTCCCTGACCATTCCGTCATCCAGCATGTATTGCAGGGCGGTCTGCTTTTTCCCCTTGGCGGCGCGGGCGGTGACGACATCGGTGTCCGAGACGAGGCCGGCCTCCTGGAGCAGTTGGATGAGGTAATCTTCGTTCGAGAACACGACGATGTGTGGAATGGGGGTGGTGGAAAATGCAAAGAGCGGCCTCGGGAGAAGCCCCAGGTCTTGGGGGCATTTAGGAATGGCCCGCGTTCTTGTCAACGCCGGGCGGCGATGCGGTGGAAAATTTTCCGCGGCGGCGCGCTGCGATGCGGCGGGGCGGCGGAAGGGCGCAGCGGCGGGGGGGTGCGGTGTGCGGTGGATCAGGGGTGCGGTCCGGGCAGGGCGGGGCGGGCGCGGTCCCTGGTCACGCCGCCGGGTCCGGGGCCAGCGTGCCGCGCCAGGCGTGATCGAGGAGGACGGCGGTATGGAGGAGGCGGCCGGCGGGGAATGCGGGCGGGAGGTGGCGGCGGAGCTGTGTGAGGCAGCCGATGTTGCCGCTGGCGGCGAAATCGGCGCGGGTGGCGGCGATGGCGGCGGCTTTGCGGCGGCCGAGTTCTGCGGCGATGGCGGGTTGATCGATATTATATGTGCCTGCGGACCCGCAGCAGATGGCGGGGTCGGGGAGTTCGGAGATGGTGGCGCCCGGGATGAGCGAGAGGAGGCGCCGCGGGGCGGCGCGGACGCCCTGGCCATGGGCGAGGTGGCAGGCGTCCTGATAGGCGATGGTGAGCGGTCGGGAGGGGGGGGGCGGGGGATCGAGCGGTCCCAGGGCGTCGAGGAATTCGGTGATGTCGCGCACTTTCGCGGAGAAGCCGGCGGCGGCCTTTTCCCACGGGGTGCCGCGCAGGATCAGGGGGTATTCGCGCAGGCCCGAGCCGCAGCCGGCGGCATTGCTGATGACGGCGTCGACCTCGGCGGTCGGAATGGCGGCGAGGTTCTGGACGGCGTGTTCCCGGGCTTCCGCGACGGCGCCGACATGCCAGCCGAGCGCGCCGCAACACGCCTGGCGCCGCGGGACGACGACTTCCACGCCGTGCCGCAGGAGCAGCGAGAGGGAGGCGTCGTTGATTTCGGGTTCGAGCGCCTGCTGGACGCAGCCGAGATGGAGGGCGACGCGTGCGCGCGGTTTTCCGGGCGGGCGATACCGTTCCTCCCAATGGCGCGCCGGCGGCAGCGAGGCCGGCAGCATGTCGAGCATCGGCCGGAACGGGGCGGGCAGGAAACGCGCCCACGGCGCCGCGGCGCGTCCAAGCCACGCGGCGAGCCGGAAGCGCCGCGGATATGGCAGCGTCTGGAGCAGCGCCAACCGCTTCATCCGCTCCGCCCACGACCGCGGCCGCCGTTCCTCGCGCAGCGCCCGGTACGGGGAAATCAGGCCGCGGTACTCGACGCCGCTCGGACAGGCGGTTTCACACGCCAGGCACCCGAGGCAGGCGTCGATGTGCGGTTCCGCCACTTCCGCCGGCAGCGTGCCTTCCAGCACCTGCTTCATGAGCACGATCCGCCCGCGCGGCGAATCCATCTCCTGACCGAGCACCCCGTACGTCGGGCAGGTGGGAAGGCAAAACCCGCAGTGCACACAGGCATGGACGGCTTCCGACATCGAATGTCCCAACGGTCCGAGCGCCTCGGCGGGAATGGCATGCTTCATGGGCAAACCAGCGAAGCGCAACCTCCCGGCCGGCGCAAGCGCCGGCTGGTCATTGGTCATTGGTCATTTGCCGCCGACGAGTGAGCACCGACGACCGACCACTGGGCGCCGACCACTGGGCGCCGACCACTGGGCGCCGACCACTGGGCGCCGACCACTGAACACCAAAGGACTCGGCCAAGAGCAAATCGCCCATTGCGCAAGCTGTTTTGATCAAAGGGTCTTCCCCATGCGATTTGGCGGTTCCCGGGCAGGGCGGCGCATCCTGCCCGCCGGACGGGGCGTCCCGCCCCGTCCATCGAGCGTCCCGCTCCTCGTAGCGACAAACGTGTGCGCGACACGGCGCGAGACGCGCGATGTATCCGGCGAGACGCCGGA
>CAZYHO010000176.1:0-2838 GCA_964647495.1 uncultured Akkermansia sp.
TGAGCCACAGGATTGCGTCTTGCGGTGGCCGGCCCTGTCGTATTCGCTCGCCTTGCCACGCTTCCCGTTCACCCGAAACCCAGCGCCCCATGTCCACGTCACGCCGCCACTTCCTCCGCGCCTCCGCTGCCACCCTGGCCGCCGCAACCGCCGCCCGCGCCCAGTCGCCCTCCGCCAACGACCGCCTTCGCGTCGCCGTCATGGGCCTCGGCCGCGGCATGGCCCACGTCAGCGGCTGGCTCGCCGTGCCCAACGTCGAAATCGCCGGCCTGTGCGACGTCGACAACCGCCGCCTCGCCAGTGCCGCCACCGCTGTCGCCCGCGCCGGCCAGTCCGCCGAACCGCGCCTCGCCGTCGACGTGCGCGCGCTCCTCGACGACCCGGAGATCGACGTCCTCTCGATCGCGGCGCCCAATTTCTGGCATGCTCCCGCGACCATTCTCGCCTGCGCCGCCGGCAAACACGTCTACGTCGAAAAACCCGGCAGCCACACCGGCCAGGAAGCGGAGTGGATGGTAGACGCCGCCCGCAAACACAACCGTCTCGTCCAGCAGGGCACCCAGCGCCGCAGTCTGCCGGCCATGCGCGAGGCCATCCAGCGGCTGCGCGAGGGCGCCATCGGCCAGGTCCGCTCTGCCCGCTGCTCGTACACCGCCGCACGCGGCCCGGTCACACTCAAAAAAAACACACCGGTCCCCGACTGGCTCGACTGGACCCTCTGGCAAGGGCCGTGCCCGGAACAACCGTACCTCGACGGCCTCGTCCACTACAACTGGCATTGGCGCTGGCACTACGGCGGCGGCGAACTCGCCAACAATGGCGTCCATGCCCTCGACCTCGCGCTCTGGGGGCTCGACGCCGGTTGGGCCGAAAAACACGGCCGCCCGCTCACACCACTCACCGCCTCATGCACCGGCGGCCGCTACCACTTCGACGACGATCAGGAAACACCCGATACCTCCATCGCCGCGTTCGACTTCGGCCCCTGCGCCGCCTTCCTCGACTCAAGCTCCTGCTCCCAGCGCAAGGGCGCCGATCAGATTGCCTTCGTCACGTTCTACGGCGACAACGGCTCCCTCTCCCTCTCCAGCTCGGGATACAAAATCTTCGACCCTGCCGGCGCCACAACCGCCGAAAACGAACCGCCCTTCGACGATCGCCCCCACTTCCAAAACCTCGCCGACGCCATCCGCATCGGCGCCCCACTCCATTGCAGCATCGATGAAGGCCAGCGCGCCGCCCGCCTCTGCCACCTCGGCACCATCGCCCACCGCACCCGCTCCACTCTCACCTGCCACCCCGAATCCGGCGCCATCCAGAACAACGACGCCGCCCAACGCCTGTGGTCGAAAGAATATAGAGATGGGTGGGAGCCCAAAGTCTAGTCCGCCTGGCCATGCCTCCCTGGCTTCGCCCGTCCCTCAACGCGGCCGCCATCTGTCTTTCCCGCTCACTATGTGCAAAGCCCACGTAATAAAAGTGCCATCTGGCGGACCAGGGACGCGCCCTGCTCTTGAATCGCACGCGAATGAAGAGACAGTGGATATTGCGATTCCTGCAACCTGACGCTGATTGCCCCATGCGCATCAACCATATCCAGATCAACCACTTTCGCGGCATCGAACGCCTGGATTTTGGCCTGCCGGGACTGTTCACTCTCCTGGTGGGAGACAATGGATCGGGAAAGACCAGTATTCTGAGCGCTTTCGCGGTGGCGCTGGGCATCTGGCACGTGAGCAAATTGGTCACCGGTCCCAAACAATGGCGCACCATCATGGAGCACGAGCTGCGGGAGGTTCCCAACAGGATAGAGGGAGGGGAAGGATTGTTCTCGATTTCCGGTGAGGCACGGATCACAGCGGAAGGCAGTGTCGGCGATCGCGCGGCGCGCACATGGACACGCTTCAAGCGAGGCAAGGGCCTGAGGACAGGAGATGCCCGGATAAAAGAAATCGGGGAAGACATTCGCGATGCCCTGGCGGCACGCAATAATCAAAAGGAGCTATTGCCGCTTCTCGCCTTTTATGGAGCGGGCCGCGCGTGGATGCCGTCCAACGAACGGGCGGTGGCAGACTTGGGTGGCGATTTCAAGGCCCGCTCCGGCGACGGTTACTACGATTGCCTGAACGAGCGTATCCGGGTGAAGGATATTCTGCGCTGGTTTGTGCTGGAAGCCGCCGCCCGCGATGAAAAAGGACACTTTCGGCCAGGCTTTTACGCCGTGAAGCTCGCCCTGCAGCGAGGCATTCCAGGAATCGACGATCTCTGGTACGACCACCGAAAGCAGGAGATAGTCATCTCCCTCGATGGCAAGGCCCAGCCATTTTCCAGTCTGAGTGACGGCCAGCGTACCATGGCCGCCACCGTGGCGGATATGGCTATCCGAGCCTACCGGCTCAATCGTTTCCTGATGGATCGGGATCTTGGCAACGAACAGGCCGCTGCCGACCAGATGCTGCGTGAAACTCATGGTGTTGTGCTGATCGACGAAATCGACGTGCATCTGCACCCCGACTGGCAGCGGCGAGCGGTGAAGGACCTGCGCGCCACATTTCCAAAAGTACAATTCGTCTGCACCTCGCACTCTCCACAGGTGTGCGGGGAATTGTAGCGGGAAGAGATCCTCGTGCTGAAGGACGGGGAAATCCACCACCCGTTGCGCTCATTCGGCATGGATTCGAGCCGGGTGCTGGAGGAAGTCATGAACTCGCCTGCGCGCAACCGTGACACGGAAGAAACACTCCGAAAACTGGCCTTGGCAGTGGATCGGGAGAACTTCGACGACGCGAAGCTCATCGCCGCCTCATTGAGGAAACTGCTGGGTGACGATGCGGCGGA
>CAZYHO010000176.1:2938-9025 GCA_964647495.1 uncultured Akkermansia sp.
ATCGTTCGCCAATAGCCCCCTCTTCCGCATCGATCGTTGAATAATGGGTCGGCCGTTCCTGGGGCAGATGCCCCCAGGCCGGCAGGGCCGGTCCGTCGGCCCTGCGGAAGCCAAATCATCGCGGCTCGCGGAGTTTTCCTCCCGAGAGAAGCCGCCCGACCAGTCGCGCGGAAATCAAGTGGCCGATGCCGACCAGAATAAAGACCGCGGAGGCGATCGGGGAAAAGGACGGAGAAATCGCTTCCTACTCACTCCTGAGCGCGCGCACAAGTTGGCCGCGCAAGGCGAAGCGGGCGGCGAGAGCGCAGAAGGCGAGCCCGCCGGCGAGGATCGCGGCGAGCGTGAGAACCGGCAGTGAGGCGCCGCGGCTCACCGGCCAGACGGCGAGCACGGCGGCGGCCGATCCGATGAGAAGGCCGGCGACGAGGAGCAGGGCGTTCTCGCCGATGACGATGCGGCGGAGCGTGCCGCGCTGGAACCCGACTGCCTGGAGCACTCCGAATTCGCCGCGGCGTTCGAGCACGGTGCGGGCGAGGAGCAGGCCGAGTCCGGCGGTGGAAAGGATCAGCCCGAGGCCGCCGAGCGCGCTGAAGATGCGCAGGTACGTGTTCTGAACGGCGTTGAATTCGTTGAGGCGCTCGGCGGCGGGCACCATGGAAAGCCCGCGGTTCTCGAGCAGACGCGTGAGCAGTTGGCCGGTCGCCGCCGCGGTCTCGGGCGGCGCGTCGACGAGCAGGAACCGATAGCCGCCTGTGCCGGGAAACAGCGATTCGAAGGCCGCCTCGGAGATGACCGCGCTGCCTTGCAGGATCGAGGGAGCGAGCAGCCCGGCGATGCGCAACGCCACAGTTTCGCCGGCCTCGCCGCTGTCACCACGCACCGTGAGCACATCGCCGACTTTCATCTTCAGCGTGTACGTCACGTAATTCGCGTCGAGCACCGCGGGCACCGGGCCGCCCTCCTCCCAGGCGTCGAGCACCGACCAATCGGCCGCGCCTCCGGCAAACGTGAACGATCCGCGCCCGGCCAGCGCGGCGGGGTCGAGCCCGAGCACCCGCGGGTTTTGCGGCCGCTGAAGGTTCAGGCAGCTCGCTTCGTCGCCTTCGCGCACCCGGGCCTGCACAAAACTCACGCCCTCGACATCCTCGGGATCCAGCCCGGCCGCGGTGCGCCCCGCCTCCGTGTCGAACGATTCGTAGATCGGCAGCGTGGCCTCGCCGACCAGGGCGAACCCGCCGGTGCCGCCCGCCCGGACGGCCGGATCGCGCCGGGCATCGAGCTGAAACGCATCCATGCTCGAAATCATGAACACCCCGGCCGCGAGCAACCCGGCCACCGCCAGGCTGCGCCCCGCCTTGCGCGCCGCATTCCGCCAGCCGAGCTGCCACGGGCTTGTCAGGCCGCCCGCGTGCGGCGCGCCGCGCCATCGCCGCAGCAGGCCGCCCAGCGCGCACAGGCCGGCCAGCATGAGGAGCGAGCCGGCGCCGAAGAAGGCCGGAGGCGATCCGTCGGCGGTGATGGCGATCGCGGCCGCTCCGCCCGCCAGCACGATCGCCACCGCCATCATCGGCAGCCGCGAGCGGCCGGTCGTGAGGCGCCCGCCATGCGCCGCCAATCCCGCCAGCAGATCCTTCGGTTGCCAGAGCATCAGACGCCGCGCCATCAGCCACACGGTCGCCACCGCCAGCCCGACGGCCGCCACACCCGCGATCACAAACGACCCTGGCCTGTACTCGGTCACAAATCGCAGCCCGCCCACGGCCCCCGACCATTCACCGGCCAGCGACCGCAGGATCAGCGGGCAATAAACCGTCGCCGCCCACAACCCAAGCGCGGCGCCGGCCACCGCCACCGGCGCGGCTTCAGCGACCACCAGCCACCGGATGCGCTTCGCCTCCACTCCCACCGCTCGCAGCAACCCGAGCTGCCCGGCCCGGCTCTCGAGGCTGAACAGAAACATCAGCGCCACCAGCAGCAGCGCCGTCACGATCAGGAAAAAACTCATCGCCAGAAACAGCGTGCCCAAATCATACGACTGATCGACCGCCAGCCGCGCCGCCTCCGCCGGACTGGCCACTACCAAACCGAATGCCTCCGGTTTCACGCGCTCTCGAAGCCGGGCCAGCAATCCGTCCGGCGAGTCGAGCGCGTCGAGCGGCACGCGCAGCGCCGTCAGGTTTCCGAAGCGGCTGGACCAGGCATTTTGGCCGTCCTCCAGCGGGAGGAAAAACTTCGGCGTCGCCTTGAACTCATCCCAGTACGCCTCGTCCTTCTCGCGGATGGCCGTCATGTCCATGGCCACGCCCGGCCGCCAGTCGCGGCAGCTCGGCGCATCCATGATGCCAGGAAACGGCGGCGTCCAGTCAGGCCGCATCTCGGGCGCATCCATCGGCAGGATGCGCGCCACACGCAGCCGCATCGACCGGTCGATCAAGTGCCGCCCGCGCCCGACTTCATAATAACCGACGCTGATCTCGTCCCCGACCATCGCGCCGACGTCATCCGCCGTCCATTGGCTGAGCGCCACCTCGCCCGAAGCCAGCCCGAGCGCATCGGTCGCGGTCGCCATGCTGTATGGCGTCACGCCCGTGCCCGGCCCCGCGATGCGATTGATCATGTACGTCAGGACGCCCTGCGCCCCGGGAAACATCTCGCGCAGCGCGCCGGCCACCGCAGGCTCAAGAAAAACACGCGTCGTCGAAATATCCCACTGCCCGAGCGCCTCGATCCTCCGCGCCGACAGGCCGAGATCGTCAAGTGTCCACCGGCTTGCGAGCGCGGCGTCCACCTCGGCGCGATCCGGATGCTCCAGAAGCGCGGCATTCACCCGCCCGGGCTGCTGCACCGCCTCCTGCAACGACGCCAGCGGTACGAAGATGTTCCTGGGCGCCGACTGGTTTGCCGCCAGCGAGAAATCGCCGAACGCCGCGGCCGGCGCCACCGTGTCGATCGCGGCACGCAGCGTGACGGTCTGGTCCGCCTCGCCCGAAAGCGGCGCATCCTTCGACAGCGGGCTCGGTTTCTCCACGCGGATGACGACCTCTTCGCCCTGCGCGCCGCCCATCGCCGCGGCCAGCGATTCGTTGACCGCATACGCGGGAAACTCCGCGTCCGGCGCCGGCGCCAGCCGCGCCAGCCGCCAGAACCCGTCCGTCACGCCGATCACGTTCACGCCGCCGACGCGCCGCGATCCGTCCGCCAGCGCCACCGTGCCACGCACCATCACAAGCGGCACACCTCCGCCCGGAAGTTCGCGCGCCAGGGACTCGGTGAAGAATTTCTCCCCGCCCACCACCACCGTCCGCACACGCCCGATCCGGTCCGCCGCCTGCCGCGCCAGCGTCGCCCGCACCGAGTCCCCCACCGCCAGCGAACCCGCGATCACCATGGCCGCCAGCGCCACCGCAAGCGCGAGCCCGGCATGCCACCACCGGTAGTGCCGCAGCGAACGCAATGCCAATGACCGGAACTTCATGCGTCACCCTCCGTTCTCTATCGCCCGTGTCACCGCCCAATACAACCCCAGCCCCGCGATGACGAGGCTGACCGGAACCACGATGACACGCCGGTACCACGGCTTGCGCCACGCCCACCCGAACGCCACGAACGCCAGCGCGATCACCGCGAGCTGCCCGAGTTCCACTCCCAGATTGAACCCGATCAGCATGCTCACGAACGCTCCCCAGTCGCCCTTCGGCACGCCACCCAGCAGGTCTTTGAAAGCGCCTGCAAAACCGAGGCCATGCACGAGCCCGAGCGCGAAAATCACCGCCGGCCGCCAACGGCTCAGCGTGTCGCGAAACAGGTTCTCGATCGCCACAAACGCGATGCTCGCCGCGATCAGCACCTCCACCGGCTTGTCCGGCAGCCGCACGATGTCGAGCATCGCGAGTGCCAGCGTGATGCTGTGCGCCAGCGTGAACATGCTCACCTGAATCACCAGCGGCTTTATCCGCGTCGCCAGCAGAAACAAGGCAAGCACAAACAGAATGTGATCGAGCCCGAGCGGCAGGATGTGCAGAAATCCCTGGTACACGTAATACCCGAAACCCGGCTCCAGCGCCTTGACGACCGCCTCGGCCGCCGCCACCGCGGCCGCCGGATCCGCATCGCCCGCCGCCGGCCGCGGCACCGGAAACGGCAGGCTCTGCGTGCCGGGAAACTGCGGAATCGGCCGCCCGACCGCCCGGCCCGCCACCTTGTTGCCGACGACGACCGCGCTGTCGCCGGTCACGTTCACTTGAAACGTCGTCGCTCCCTCCGGCACCGGTCCCGACCACCGGCCCACGACGAAGATGTGCTTGCGATCCGAGGCCGCGGCCGCCTGCTCCGGGTCCACCGCGTCCCGCTCGTCCACCTCCAGGCGCACGAACTCCAGCTCCGGGAAGGGCACGGCCTTGCCATCGATCCACAATTCCACCCGCGGGGGAAAGTACTCGGCCGCTTTCGCGAAAACATCCGCGGAAACCTCGTCCGCGGCCACGCCCCCGGTACTGAAGCGCGGCAGCATCGAAAGCCCCGCGGTGCGGCTCAATACCCGGATCGCCTCCGCGCTGATCTCGAAGTCCATGCGCGTTCCGTCCGCGCTGAAATCCGCCGTCGCGCTCAAACTGTCCACGCGATGCGCCACGGCCACGGGCGCCGCGACAAGGAACGTCACTATCAGAGTGGCAAGCAATCTCATGCGGATCATGGAGCGATCGATCGGCCGCGCCGGCAGGACGCCGCGGGCCGAAAGATTCATGTTTCGCGATCCGGCGGATCAGGCAAGAGAATTGGACGCGGCAGTCACTCCCGTCTTTCCTCCGCCATGCGCCCCGCCTCGACGCCCACCATCGCGATCGTCCTCTCCGCCCTGTTCGCCCTGTTCGCCCTGCTCGCCCTGCCCGCGTGCCGGCCGCGTCCCGGCCCGCCCGCGCCCGCCGCCACGCCCGGCCCAGCCGCCGACCCGCTGCCGGGCACCGATCCGCGCCCGCTCACGCCGGTGCGCCGCGAAGGGCTCGAGGAATTCGGACGCGATCTCGCCGCGCGGCTCAGCGCCGGTGAATTCGACGCCGTCGCCCGCGAACTCGACATCCCCGCCATGACCGACGCCGCGTTCGCCGGCATCCAGTGGGACGAACATCCGCACTGGGCCGAGTTCCGGGACTCGCTGGTCCGCCGCCTGCGCACCAACCCGGCCGAGCTTTTCTCCGGCCTCAAGGACGGCCGCGCTGTCTTCCTCCGCCTCCGCGAAACCCCGTCGGGCACCGCCGCCCTCATCCGCTGCCTCATCCCGACCGGCGCCGCCACCTACTTCGATGTCTTCGCCCGCTTCGACGAGGCCACAGGCACACCAAGCCTCGCCAATATATATAACCACGCCACAGGCCTCGACGTCCCCGACAGCCTGCGCTCGATCCTCTTCGCCCTCGCCCCGGCCGCCGATCGCTCGCTCGCCGACCGCCTCTTCGGCGCCGGCGCCGCCGCCAGCCCCGAAATCATGGACGCTTTCGACGCCGCCCTGCGCCAGCGCAACCCGGCCGCCGTCGCCGCCGTCTGGCCCAAACTGCCGGATTCCCTCCGCGCTCAACGCCCGGTCCTCATGGCGGCTATCCAGGTCCTCATGCTCGAGCCGCAGGCGCCCGGATACCTCGCCGCGCTCGAGGAAGCCCGCGCCCGCTACGGTGACGAACCGCTGGCCGACCTCTTCTCGATCGACATCCATTTCCTCAATAACGACACCGCCGCCCTCGAAGCCTGCCTGGACCGCATCGCCCAACATCTCGGCGGCACCGACGCCCATCTCGAAAACCTCCGCGCCAGCGGCAGGCTCGCCGCCAACGACATCGCCGGCGCCGAATCCGCCGTCGATGACGCGCTCGCGCTCGAGCCGGACTTCACGAATGCCTCGGCCACGCGCCTGCGCCTCCTCATCGCCCGTCGCGATTTCCCCGGCGCCGTCGCGCTCCTCGAATCGGTCGAGGACCACACAGGCCGCATCCTGACGCCGCCGCCCGCTTCCCGCGGTCAGGACTTCGCCGATTTCCTCGAATCCCCCGGGTTCCGCCGCTGGAAATCCACGCACCCGGATCCCGAGCCACCCGC
>CAZYHO010000177.1:0-5323 GCA_964647495.1 uncultured Akkermansia sp.
CCTGCACGCGGCAACCGCTGACGCGCCCGGAGGCTCGCGTCCCACCCCGGAGCTTTGCTTTGATGGCTGAGTTCTGGAGCGGGCATTTTCAAAGACCGCATGGAAGCGGGCCTGTGTCCTCGCACCCTACATCTTGGAGAAGATCTACATGACAGGTACCTTTTTCCGAATGCTCCGCGAGATGGATCTGTTTCTGATCACCGGATTCCGGCAAGCCCACCTTGTCGAATTCGTCCGTTCCCCGGCAAATCATCGTGCTCGTGGCAACGGACGCTGCCGGATGTGATTCCATGAGGAGAAGATCGTGAAGAATCCCTCAAAAGGCACTCCCTGTCGTCTCATTTCCAGCAACCATTCTGCGGCTTCGGCCGGATACAATGGAGTGGCTCGCAGATAAACCACGCCCGGCGGAGAAGCATGCCCCCTGGCATAGAGCAGTTCGCCATAATCCCGATCGAAGGTTATCACGATTCGCCCCTCGATCCGCGCCTTGGCGAGCACCTTGTCATCGGAAAGCGACGGCCTTTCCTCAGCGATCGCCGTCACTTCCCAGCCCGCAGCTCGCAGAGATCGAATGGTGTCTCCGGGCAAATTCTCATTGGCCAGAAAGCGTAGCGTCTTCACGCCGTCGCCAGTGCATGGACAGTATCCTCGCGGACATGCTCGCTTGCGTAGGCCAGCACGGCCCGGAGATCCTCGTGGCGGAGATGCGGATAATTCGCCAGGATTTCAGTTTCGCGCCAGCCTGCCGCCAGCAACTCCAGCAGGAAGTCCACAGCCAGCCGGGTGCCGCGCACCACGGGTTTGCCGGCGAGGATGGCCGGATCTGCATGGATGCGTTCCCGCCAATCGACTATTCTCCGCTCGACCATCTCGGAGTCTCGCCTATCAAGGCCGCGAGAGCAAGCGGCCAGAACAAAATGACTGCCGGCGCCCTTGTGTTCGGCGGCCGCTTCGTCTTTGATGCTGCCTTTCCCGAACCCCTATGAAAATCAACTCCATCGTCGTACTGGGCGCCGGCAGTGCCGGTCTCATGGCCGCGCTGACGCTCAAGCGAAAACTGCCGCAGCTCGACGTGCGCGTTGTCCGGAGCAAGCAGATCGGAGTCATCGGCGTGGGCGAGGCCACGACGGCCGCTTTTCCGCGCCACTTCTTCGAGTACCTGAAGATGAAGCCGCAGAATTTTTATGCGGAGGCGAATCCGACGTGGAAGATGGGTATCCGGTTCGTGTGGGGGCCGGAACACGACTTTTTCTACACCTTTTCGTTCGAGTTCGAGAAGCGGCTGCCGGAACTCACGCGCAACAACGGCTTTTATTACGATCCCGAACAGCCGTGGCTCGGCAGTTCCTCCGCCTACATGGCGCACAACCGCGTGTTTCCACGCCGTCCCGACGGGCTGCCGCAATTCCACAACAACCACGCGTTCCACATCGAGAACATCACGTTCGTCGGCTGGCTGGAAAACCGCTGCCGCGAGGAGGGAGTCGCCATCACCGAAGCCACGGTCACCGCCGAACCGGGTCCGGACGGCGTGGGCGCGCTCATCACGGAGACCGGTGAGCGCATCACGGGCGACCTTTACATCGACGCCTCCGGCTTCCGCTCGGAGCTGCTCGGCCGATTGCTCAACGAACCGTTCATCAGCTATGCGGACTCCCTCTTCAACGACCGCGCCGTGATCGGCGGCTGGAATCGCGCGCCCGGCGAGGCGATCTTTTCATACACGATCGCCCAGTCCATGAACTGCGGCTGGTGCTGGCAGATCGACCACGACCAGGTCATTCACCGGGGGTACGTGTATTCCTCCTCCTGGATCAGCGACGAGGACGCGCGGGCGGAGTTTCTGGCGAAGAATCCCAAGGCGAACCCGGCGGAAACCAGTCTCGTTAAATTCCGGTCCGGCCGCTACCGCCGGAACTGGGTGGGCAATGTCGTGGGGATCGGCAATTCGGCCGGATTTGTCGAGCCGCTCGAATCCACCGCCCTGCAAGTCATCTGCGTCGAGACCAGCACACTCGCGGACAGCCTGATCGACAGCCTCTGCGATCCGCCGCCGACCATCGTGGACCTGTACAACCAGTACAACGGCGCCCAGTGGGACGACATCCGCAACTTCCTGGCGGTGCACTTCAAATTCAACACGCGGATCGACTCGCCGTACTGGCGGCACTGCCGGGAAAACGTCGCGCTTCACGGCGCGGAACCGATCGTGGAATTCTACCGCGAGAACGGCCCGAGCGTCGTGGCCGGCACCACGCTGGTGCATCCGGCGAACTCGTTCAAAATGGATGGATTCCTCGCCCTGCTCGTCGGCCAGCAAGTGCCGCATCAGAAAATGTACGATGCGCCGCCGGCGGAGCGCGAGTTCTGGCGCGAACGCCGGGCCAAGCTCGCACAGGAAGCCCTCACCCAGGGAATGACCTCCGAAGAGGCCCTCGCCGCCTTGCGCCGGCCGGGCCTGAAATGGGGCGCATAGGCCGCCCATAGGCCCCATGAGCCCCATAGGCCATAGGCCGGCCTACCCCAGCCCCTCCACACTCCACCCCTCGCGATACTTGGGGCGCACGAAGGCATTGGCGTCGTCGTTGTTGGTGAAGCGCAATTCCGCTGAGTTCCAGTCGAGTTTCCGGTCCGGGAAGCGGGAGGCGATGGTGCCGAGCAGGCCGGTTTCGGTGAGCCTGGCGCCAAAACTGAACGGGGATGTCGTCTGCACCTTGCCTTCGCTGAGGATGGCCTCGATGAAATGATGGTAGTGGTTGCGGGGCTCGAGTTTGGGCAGCTCGATGCGGCGCCCGATGACGCGAGGCGTGGCGTAGTGTGGGAGCACGAGTTTGCCTTCCTCGCCGATGAAGAGGGCGCCGCCGCCGGGAGGCGCGGCGCCATCGAACAACGCCGCATCGGGTTTTTTGCCGCCGTCGTACCAGGTGACCGCGATCGCACCGTCGGTGAACGGCGTGGCGGCGCATTCGTACCGGTAGATGGCCCAGTCCGGCCAGTTCTCGGTGCGGAAGGCCTCGGTTTCCGCCCATTCTTTTGGCACCTCGGCCTTCACGGAGAGAGGCGGCTCGAGGTCGAGCGCCTTGAACGGCGTGTCGAGAATATGGCAGCAGAAATCGCCGACCGGTCCGCCGCCAAAGTCCTGCCAGCCGCGCCAGTTGAAGCGGTGGTAAAGGTCCTTTTTGTATGGCCGCACCGGCGCCACGCCAAGCCAGTTGTCCCAGTCCAGTCCGGCGGGCACCGGATCGGCGCCGTCCGGGCGCCCGCGCTGCGGAAATGTCGATGATATCCACACATGAATTTCTTTCACCTTGCCGATCACGCCGTTCCGCAGCAGCTCCACCGCCGACCGGTATTCAAACTCCGACTGAATCTGGTTGCCGGTCTGCGTGACGAGCTGGGGGCGCGTGCCGCTCGAGGATGCCAGTTTGCGGGCCTCGGCGATCGTCCGGGTGAGCGGCTTCTGGCAATAGACGTGTTTCCCTTGCCGCAGCGCCTGCAGGGCGATCGGCGCGTGCATGTGGTCGGGCACCGTGACGTTGACCGAGTCGAACTGATCGGCCATTTCCCCGATCAGGACGCGCCAGTCGCGCACGAATTTCGCCTGTGGCCAGGCGGCGCGCGCCTGGGCGGCCACCGATTCATCGACGTCGCACAGCGCCACGACCTCGATCTTGCCGCTGCCGGCGAGCGACTGGAGATCGCTCCACCCTTGGTTCGAGCAGCCGATGGCGGCGTGGCGGACGCGGCCGTTGGGCGAAGCGGCGATGACCCGGGAAGGCAGGATGGTCGGAATGGCGAGTCCGGCCGCCGTGGCGGCGCCGGTTCGAAGGAATGAGCGGCGGGATATCATGGCGCAGTGGCCATCCGTCGTGGACGGAAAGCCGCTTGTCACGAAGAGACTGCGGCTCTGGTCCCCATGGTTTGGCCGATGTGGGCGTAGAGTTCCCGACGACCGGAGGATTCGCGCCGCAGGTCTTCGGCGAGCCTGAGGCGCCCGGGTTCGAAGAGCGTGATCACGGATGAGCCGCCGAAGCGGAAATATCCTTTTTCGCCCCCTTTCGCGACCGGCAATCCGGGCCGGTACGTCTGCACGATGCTGCCGACGTTGGTGGCGCCGACTTCGATGACGAGCACCAGGCCGAAGCGCTGGGTGTGCAGCTCGGTGATCACGCGTTTGTTTTCCCAAAGATAAGAGAGTCGCCGGCGCAGCGCGAGCGGGCTGACCGAGTACAGCGGACCCGGAATCACGCGCGCCTCGCCCGGCACGCCGCAGACGGGGAAGTGAAACCGATGGTAATCGACCGGGCACAGGCGCGAGAGGACCAGCGAGCCGCGGGCAAAACGCTCGGCGAGCCGCGCATCGCCGAGCAGGGCGGCCAGGTCGAACCGCTGGCCTTTGACGAAAAACCCGTCCATGGCCTCTGCGTCCGGCACGGCGAGGTGGCGTCCGTCGGCCGGGAAAACAGCGGTCTCGGGATCCGGATCCACTGGCCGGGCCCCGGCACGCAAATGCCTGTAAAAGAATGCGTTGAAACTGGGAAACGCGGTGGCCGGCGCGGCGAATTCGCGCGGATCCAGCCGGTAGCGCTCGATGAACGGAGCGATCAGGCCGCGGCTGCGATCGGAATCCATCAGCCAGCCGTAGAGCCGCGAAAAGAACGCGCGTTTCACGACGGCATGCAGCGCCGCCTTGCCGAGCGGCCGCCCGTAAATCCACCGCAGAAAGGCATCGCCATACACCTTCTCGACCTCGACCCGCTGGGTATGGCGATTGAAGAATTCGATGGGAGTGTCCGGCCTCATTCCGCGGGTGGTGTGGTGGATGCGGGCTCGGATGAACTGCGCTGCGCGCGGCGGCGGCATGCGGCACGCCACGCGGCGAGACTCACGGCCGCGGTCACCGCCGCGGCGCCGATCGTGTAGACCAGCGCACCGCGCGCGCCAAACGGCCACGATCCCCAGACGGCGGAATGTGCCTCGGCCGGCGCGCGTTGCACTGTCACGGCGATCGAAGTGCCTGCCGCGGCCACGGAAATCAACGCGAGCCAGGATCCGGCTGGCCGGCCCAGCGCGACAAGCACTCCGGCCAGAGCCGCCACCGCCGCCGCGCCGCCCCAGACCGCGGAGGCGTGCTCATCACGCCATTCGCCCCAGGCCGGCCACGGATGATGCATGGCCAGTCCGGCCCAGCCGGCCGCCGTGGCCAGCAGCATGACGAGCAGGATGAGTTCCGATGGCAGCCGGCGGTCGGTCCAGTCCGCCTCCGGCTGCGCCAACTCGCAGGTGAACCGCACGTTGCGATGGCTCAGCAGCGCGATCA
>CAZYHO010000177.1:5423-9024 GCA_964647495.1 uncultured Akkermansia sp.
GTCGCCAAACACAAGTGACGCGCCCATCGCCGCGCGATGATCAGCCCCACCCCGAGCACCAGCAGCCACGCCATCAGCAGCGGGTTTACGACCAGCAGGTCCGCGCGCACCTCGGGTGGCACGGGCAAACCGCCGGTCGTTTGCGAAACCACCGTCCAAACGGTCTCGCCGGCTTTGAAAAACCCGGGTACCAGCACCAGCAACCCGATCGCCGCCAGCGTCCAATGCCGGTTCACGCCTTCGCGGGGTGGAGGCAGCGGCGGCGGGCTCGTCTCGTGGCGCGCCAACCGCGGCGAACTCGCCATGATTTCCCGCAGGCTGTCGGCGACCGGCCGCTCGCTCAAATCGATCGCCCGCGCACCGGGATCGGCGTACTCATCCTCGGCCACTGGAGGAGGCGGCGCGGATGCGGGCAAGAGCGGCTGGGATGCGGACGACGACGACATGGAACATCGGGGAAAATGCTCACCAAAGTGGAATCGGGAACATCACTCAACGCCGTCCGCGGCGCGAGAGGTAATCGAGCAGAGCTTGAGAGTACGGCTGCCTGGTCGAAACAGGATGGTAATCGGCCTGGAGCTGGCCGCAGGCGGACTCGATGGCCTGGATGTGGGCGCGCACTTTCTGGAGGTACGCGGCGCGCACGCTGCGGGGATCGATTTTGATGTGCAGGTCGGGAGCTTCGAGGTCGCGGAAGTCGTTGAAATCGCGGAACGGGAAAGTCAGCTCCTCCTCGGCCATGACGTGGAAGAGGACGATCTCGTGGTTGTTGAAGGCGAAGTGGTGCAGCGCCTCGATGATTTTATCCGGATCGTCGAAGAGATCGCTGATGAGGATAACGAGGCCGCGGCGCGGAATGCGGTCGGCGACGTGATGCAGCGTGGTGGCCAGGGCGGTTTCGCCGCCGGGTTCGGTTTGGTGGAGTTCCTCGAGGATGCGGCGCACCTGGCTCGGGCGGCTGGCGGCCTTGATGAACTGGCGGATGGCGACGTCAAAAGTGACCAGGCTCACCGCGTCCTGCTGCCGGACGAGCAGATAGCTGAGGCCGGCGGCGAGGAAACGGGCGTACTCGAACTTGCTGAGCTTTTTCCCGGCGACAGGAGCGGCCAGCGCGCCGGCATAGGCCATGGAGGCGGAGCAATCGAGGACGATGGTGGCGCGGAGGTTGGTTTCCTCGATGTACTGCTTGATGTAATGGCGGTCGTTTTTTCCGTAGACGCGCCAATCGAGGTCGCGGATGTCGTCGCCCGGAGTGTACTGGCGGTGCTCGGCGAAGATGACGGAAAACCCCTTGTTGGGCGAGGTGTGGCGGCCGGACATGGTGCCCTGCATCTTGCGGCGCGCGAGCAGCTCCATGCGCGAAACGACGGAGGCTGTCTCGGGCGGGAGCAGCCGCATGTACGGGAGGCTGGCGAGTGAATCAGGCACGGACGGCGGGCGCGGATGCGCGCGGATGCGCGGTTACAGATCGAGTTCCGACTTCGGTTTGAAGTGGTCGAGCAGGAGCCGGACGATCTGATCGCTGGTCACGCCCGCGGCTTCCGCGTTGAATGTGGTGAGCACACGGTGGCGCAGGACAGGCAGCGCCATGGCGGTCACGTCCGCGGTGGTCGCGTGAAAGCGTCCGTGGAGCAGCGCGCGCGCCTTCGCTGACGTGATCAGGTAAATCCCGGCGCGCGGTCCGGCGCCCCAGCCGACCATCTCCTTCACGAAATCCGGCGCTTCCGGCTGCTTCGGCCGCGTGGCGCGGGCCAGCGTGGCCGCGTACTCGATCACATGGTCCCCGACGGGCACGCGCCGCACGATGTCCTGGAGCTGGATGACCTGATGGGCGTTGACGAGCGGCGTCAGGTCGGCCTGGACGGCGCCGGTCACCTGCCTGATGACGCGGATTTCTTCTTCGGCGCTCGGGTAATCGACGAGGATGTTGAAGATGAACCGGTCGAGCTGGGCCTCGGGAAGCGGGAATGTGCCTTCCTGTTCGATCGGGTTTTGGGTGGCGAGCACGAAGAAGGGATTGGGGAGCGGGTGCGTCGTCTCGCCCACGGTGACGTGCTTTTCCTGCATCGCTTCCAGCAGGGCGGCCTGCGTCTTGGGCGGCGTGCGGTTGATTTCGTCCGCCAGGACCATGTTGGCGAAGATCGGGCCGTGGACGAAACGGAAGACGCGCCGCCCGGTCGTGTGGTCCTCCTCCAGCACTTCGGTCCCGGTGATGTCCGATGGCATCAGGTCGGGCGTGAACTGAATGCGCTTGAAGCTCAGATCGAGCACCCGCGACACCGTGGAAACCAGCAGCGTCTTCGCCAGACCCGGCACCCCGACCAGCAGGGCGTGCCCGCGGCAGAAGATCGCGATCAACAACTGCTCGATCACGTCCGCCTGCCCCACGATGACCTGCGAAAGCTGCTCCCGCATCTGGGCATAGGTCGTCTGAAGCTGCTTGACCGCCTCGGTGTCACTGGACGGCAGCGTGGTGATGGACTCGGACATGGCAGAATATTGGAACGAAACAAAAACAGCACCGGCGACCGCGGGCCTGGATCCCCGCCCCGATGATCGATGCCGGGCACACTCGACAGCAGGTGGCCCGCCACCAGCGAAATCAGCGAAAGAAAAAGCCGCGCCCACGCAAGGGCGGGTCCCGCCGGATTTCACGCACTCCCGCCTAGGGGAAACCTAGTCGATGGTGAGCCGCTTCCCGACCACGATCTTGTCGCTGGTCAATTTGTTGCGGTTCTTCAACTCGGCCACCGTGACGCCGTAACGGCTGGCCAGCTTGCTCAGCGTGTCGCCGGGTTTGATGTCGTGGACGCGCACCACCTTCGTCGCCTTCGGCTTCGACGCCCCGGCCTTCTTTCCGGGCGGCGTGTACGCGGTCTTCACTGTGGCGCCGGATTTCGCGGATGCCGGTTTCGCGGCTCCCGATTTCGCCGACGTTCCGGTCGCCGCGACTTGCGCGGGCTTTTTAGCCGTCGCCGCGCGTGTCGTGCCGCTCGCCGCCACTTTCGCCACAACCGGCTTCACCGTCTTGGGTTCCGGCGGCGGTGCGGGCTTCGGCTCGACGTATGGAGTGACCACCGCCACCTCCGCGCCGTGATCCCCGCCATACACCGACCCGGTCGGATACCCCTCCGCATATTCATTGCCGCGCCCACCCGCCGGCGCCGATGCCGGCCACGTTGTCGCCCGGACAGGCGCCGCGGCGGGCCGGGGCGTCGATGCCACAACTGCCGGCCGCATGTCCACCGGTTCCACCGCCGGTTCCTCCAGATGCTCCGGATCGTTGTGCCCGAACGGCACACCGCGGTTCGTGTAAAACGTCTCGCCATCCCGCGGATACCCGGCCGGCGACGGAATCGACGGATCACCATAAAAACTACCTTCACTGTAGCCACCATTGTCGGCCATGTACTCACTCCCAGCCGCCCCAGGCTTCCCGCTTTGGCACGACACCAAAAACCCCGCTCCCAACAAGCTCATGATCAAAATTCGATTCTTCATGGCATTGACCCATTCGCCGGCCTCTCACCGGATTAGCCTACAATATCCGGCAATCTAAGAATTTTGACAAGCTAAATAATTAGCCGAAAACACCATCGTA
>CAZYHO010000178.1:0-9016 GCA_964647495.1 uncultured Akkermansia sp.
TGGCGCACGCGGCTGAGCGCCCGAACATACTGTTTATAATGACAGATGATCATGCCTCGCATGCGGTGTCGGCGTACGGGTCGAAGGTGAACGAGACGCCGCATCTGGACCGGCTGGCGCGCGAAGGGGTGCTTTTCGAGAACTGTTTCGTGACGAACTCGATCTGCACGCCCAGCCGGGCGACGCTGCTGACCGGGCAGTACAGCCACATGAACGGCGTGCCGGTGTTCAATGCGTTCGACCGGTCGCGGCCGACGGTGGCGACCCGCCTGCAGGAAGCCGGTTACCACACCGGCATGATCGGGAAGTGGCACCTGGGCAGCAACCCGGCGGGATTCGATCATTGGGAGATCCTTCCGGGGCAGGGCACGTACAACGACCCTGTTTTTTACACCGCGACGGACCAGCGGACGTTCGCCGGCCGCTACGCGACCCATGTGATCACGGATCTCGCGGAGGAGTTCATCCGCGGGCGCCCGAAGGACAAGCCGTTCCTGCTTTTCTGCCACCACAAGGCACCGCACCGCGAGTGGACCCCCGAGCCGAAGTACGACACCGCATTCCGCCAGCGCACGATCCCCGAGCCCGCCACCCTGCGCGACGACTACGCCACGCGCACCGACGCTGTCCGCGAAAACCGGCAGACGATTTTCCGCGACCTCAACCGGCGCGACCTGAAAATCCAGCCGCCCGACGGCGTGGATCCGGGCACGCCAGCCTGGCGCCAGTGGTTCAACACCGTGCCGGAGGAAGTCGCCATCGAGCGCGACGGCGAGCCGATCACCCTGTCCGGCGAAGCGCTCGACGCCTGGAAATACCAGCGCTACATGCAAGACTACCTCGCGTGCATCCAGTCGGTGGACGACTCGGTCGGCCGCCTGCTCGACGTGCTGCAGGCCGAAGGGATCGATCAGAACACACTGGTCATTTACACGAGCGACAACGGCTTTTTCCTCGGCGACCACGGGATGTACGACAAGCGATTCATGTACGAGGAAACCATCCGCATCCCGTGCCTCGCCCGCTGGCCGGCCGTCGCGAAACCCGGCCACCGCGAAAACGCCATGGTCCTCAATGTCGATTTCGCCCCGACCCTGCTCGCCGCCGCCGGAGAGCCCGTGCCCGCGTCCATGCAGGGGCGCAGCGCCCTGCCGCTCCTCCGCGGCGAACGGCCGGCCGACTGGCGCACACGCTTCTACTACCGCTACTACCACGATCCCGGCCACCACAACACCGCGCGCCACTTCGGCATCCGCACCGAAACCCACAAACTCATCCACTTCTGGAAAAAAGATCAGTGGGAACTCTTCGACCTGACGGCCGACCCCGCCGAGCTGCACAACCTCTACGGCCAGCCGGGCACGGAGGTGCTGACCGCCGCGCTCAAGGCCGGCCTCGCCAGTCTCAAAAAAGAACTCGGCGATGATGACCAGTTCGCCGAATCCCAGCCGCCCGCGGGCGTGGATGGCGCCGTGAGGCAATTGCGAGGGAGGTGAAAAAAACAGTTGTCGTGATTGCGCGGCGGCTGTGAGATGCTTTAGTTTTCTTAACTATGTCCCGCGGTGTCTCATTAAAAGTGTGGGCGCGAGCCATGATCCTGCGGGGGCTGGCGGCGGCGCTGGGAGCCGGTTTGATCGGGTGCAGCGGAAAGGAGACGCGGCGGACGACCGCGGCGGTGGTGTCCAGGTCCGCCAAGCCCACCGGCGGCGCCGGGTCTTCCCCGGTGGCCTCCACTGCGCGGACAATCCGCTGGGACCGTGAACTCGGGCCGGTTCCCGTGGGCCGCAAGGTGACGCCGCTGCAATTGCTGAAAGAGACAGGCATGGCGCAATCGATGATCCCGGCGCGGACGGTGGGGCGGCGGTGGCACCGGCCGATGCGGCCGCGGTACATCACGATTCATTCGACGCAAAACTACTCGGCGGGCGCCTGGAAGCACGCGCTGGCGCTGAAACGCGGCGCCCTGCGGGCGCCTCGCCGGAAGGGAGGCAACCGGATCGGGTACCTGACGTGGCACTTCACGGTGGAGGCGAGGCTGGCGGTGCAGCACCTGCCGACCAACGAGCAGGGCGAGCACGCCGATTTTGACGGACCCGGCAACAATTACTCGATCGGCATCGAAATGTGCGAGCACAGCGGCAACAGTATCGCCCGCACCATCGACAACACGGCCAGGCTGACCGCTTTCCTCATGTACGCCAAGGGCATACCGCTCAGCAACGTCAAAGGCCATTACCACTGGCCGCGCAAAGGGCTCAATCCGCCCAACAAAAACTGCCCGCACTTCCTGCTCGACAACGGCCGGCCGGGCCGCACCTGGAATTGGTTTCTGAACCGTGTCAACCAGCACTACTCGCGCATCATTCCGGGCCCTGCGCCGAGGATTTGAGATTCGAGATTTGGCCGGGGCCGGCCTTGCGGCCTCGCGGCCGGCATGGAAATTGCGCTCGCGCCGGTGGATCCGGGCCGCATATTGAACGCAGCCCTCTGGACCCGTTCCGGAAATCCGCGCCACCATGTCATCCTCGGTCTCCGCCCGCCTCAACGCCGATCTGCTCGAAAGCCAATACTCGCTTTGGAAACAAGACCCTCACGCCGTCGATGCGACGTGGGGTGCTTTCTTCGAGGGGTTCGAACTCGGCATGGCGCAGCCGGCGCGGCGACCCGAAGCCGCCGCCGAAGGCACGACCGTCGGCCCGCGCGCCGGCACGCTTCCGAGCGACGACCTGAGCTTCCGCGCCCGCGTCGCCAACCTCGTTTTCACGTACCGCGCGCTCGGCCACACGGCGGTCTGGCTCGACCCGCTCGGCCCGCGTCCACCCTTGCCGGCCGCGCTCACTCCGGAGGCTATGGGGTTTTCGCGGGAGGATCTGGCCACCGAGGTCGCCACGCAATTCTTCTGCGAAGGCCGGCCGATGCTGCTCGGCGAAATGATCGAGCGGCTCAAGTCGATCTATTGCGACCGCATCGGGTTCGAGTTCGCGCACATCCAGAATGCCGAGGTGCGCCATTGGCTGCTCGAGCGCATCGAGGCCCGGCCGGCCGATGCCGGCGCCACGCCGCAGGAGATGGAGAATGTGTTGCGCTGGCTGGTCGAGGCCGAGTTGTTCGAGCGGTTCCTGCACACGAAGTACGTCGGCCAGAAGCGGTTCAGCATCGAGGGTGGCGAGGCGCTGCTGGTTTCCCTGCAATCGGTGCTGGAGTCCGGCGGGGCGCTCGGGCTGGGGGAAATCGTGATGGGCATGGCGCACCGCGGCCGCCTGAGTGTGCTGGCCGCCTTTCTCAGGAAGCCGCTGAAAGTCCTGTTGCACGAGTTTTCCGAAAACTACGTGCCGGTGCTCGTCGCCGGCGACGGTGACGTGAAATACCACCTCGGCTACGAGACCACGCGGCACACGACCGGAGGGCACGAGGTGGCCGTCAATCTGGCCGCGAACCCGAGCCACCTCGAGGCGGTGAACGCGGTGGTCGAGGGCAAGGCGCGGGCGCGCCAGCGGGCGCTGGGTGACACGGCCGAGCGGCGCCGCGTGTTGCCGCTGCTGGTGCACGGGGACGCGGCGTTCGCGGGGCAGGGGACGGTCGCGGAGGTGCTGAATCTTTCGCAGCTCCAGGGGTACCGGACCGGCGGCACGCTGCACATCATCGTCAACAACCAGATCGGGTTCACCACCATGCCGGTCGACGCACGCAGCTCGGCCTACGCCACCGACGTCGCGAAGATGATCGAGGCGCCGGTTTTCCACGTGAACGGCGACCACCCGCTGGAGGTCCTCTTCGTGTCGCGCCTCGCGCTCGAGTTCCGCCAGCAGTTCAACCGCGATGTGGTCATCGACATCTATTGCTACCGCAAATACGGCCACAACGAGGGTGACGAACCCGCCTTCACCCAGCCCCACCTGGTCGGCAAGATCAAGACGCATCCATCCGTCGCCACCCTCTTCCGCCAGCGGCTCCTCGAGCGCCAGGAGAGCACGACGGCGCGCGTCGACGCCCTCTACAACGACGTCCAGGAAACCCTCAACCGCGAGTACCTCGACCTGCGCGAACTCGAGGCCCGCGGCGAGGGCGGCGGCATCTTCGCGGAGGCCACCGTCGACCTGCAGATGGAGTATTCCCACGATCCGGTGATCACGGGCATCGATCCCGAGCGGTTGCGCGCGCTCGGCCAGAGAATCACCGAGGTCCCCGATGGCTTTCGCGTTCACCCGCGCGTGCGCAGCACCGTGCTCGACCGCCGCCGCAAGGCGGCCGACGAGGGCGGGCCGTTCGACTGGGCGAACGCCGAGCACCTCGCCTTCGCCTCGCTGCTCACCGAAGGGACCGGCGTGCGGCTCAGCGGGCAGGACAGCCGCCGCGGCACATTCTCCCAGCGCCACAGTTATCTATACGACCTCGAAACGCGCGATCGTTATTGCCCGCTCCAGCACCTCGCCGCCGACCAGGCCCGCTACTGCGCGTACAACTCGCTTCTCAGCGAGGCGGCCGTGCTCGGGTTCGATTACGGGTATTCGCTGCTCGCCAGAAACATGCTCATCCTGTGGGAAGCACAGTTCGGAGATTTCGCCAACGGCGCGCAGGTCATCATCGATCAGTTCATCGCCGCGGCGGAAAGCAAATGGGGCCAGCCGAGCGGCATCGTCCTCCTCCTCCCGCACGGGTACGAAGGCCAGGGGCCGGAGCATTCGAGTGCCCGCCTCGAACGCTTCCTCCAGCTCTGCGCCGGCGGAAACATGCAGGTCGCCAATGTCACGACACCCGCGCAGTACTTTCACATCCTGCGCCGGCAAGTCCGCCGCGCCTTCCGCAAGCCGCTCGTCATCATGACGCCCAAGAGCCTGCTGCGCGACCCGCGCGCGGTCTCGTCCGCCGCCGAGATGTCCGGCGACACACGGTTTCACGAAGTGATGGACGACGAGCGCCTGATCGCCCCGCCCGCGCGCATCACGCGCCTCATCTTTTGCTCCGGCAAGGTTTATTACGATCTGCTGGACTACCGCGAAAAGCACAAGATCAAAAATGTGGCGCTCATCCGCCTCGAGCAGATCTATCCCTTCCACGCCGATCGCATCGCCGAAATCGTCGCCTGCTACCCGCGCGCCAACAAAAAATGGGTCTGGTGCCAGGAGGAGCCGCTCAACATGGGCGCCTGGGGGTTCGTTTACCCGCGCCTGGAAAAATTGAGCCGCGGCGCCAACGTGAGGTACGCCGGCCGTGACCGCAGCTCAAGCACCGCCGCCGGATCCAAGGCCGTCCACACCCGCGAACAGCAGCAACTCGTCGAGGAAGCCTTCGAGGTTTGAGGGAACCGGGGTCGGACGGATCGGACGGATCGGACGGATCAGTCGGATCAGTCGGATCAGTCGGATGGGGGCGGCCGCCTATTTTTTCTTGGGAGCGGGCGCGGGTGTGACCGGCGGGGCGACGACGGACATGGTTTCGAGGCCGCGGAGGAAGCGGATGGTGACCGGGTTGCGGGCGGTGAGGAAGAAGTTGGCGTCGAGGATGTCGAAGACATCGGTGATCGGGCGGCCGCCGAGACTGAGGATGATGTCGCCCTGGGCGAGGCCCGCTTTTTGGGCGCGGGAGCCTGCGGTGACGAATTCGACGCGCGGGCTGGTGGTGCCGATGGCGATGCCGATGTCGAGCTGGCCGGTTTCGGCGCGGCCGACGGCGGCGAAATCATCGGCGAGTTTGGCGATGGCGGCGGCGGGCAGGCCGAGCCAGGCGCCGGTTTCGTCGGGGATCGGGCTGAGCGGGAGCGCGACGAGGTCGCCTTGGGCGTTGAAGACCGGGGTGCCGGGGACCGGGCGATCGGACTCGCGGCTGCTGCCGAAGTGAAGGCGGCGGAGCGTAAGGGTGAGCGGATTGCCGTCGAACTGGCGGAGCGGGCCGGCGTCGATAGCCGGCTGGGCGCCGTCTGGCGGGAGCCAGGTGAGCGGGGCGGTGGTGGTGGAGGGCACGGTGCTGAGGCGCACCGAGGGGGCGTCCGCCGGGGGTGACTCGACTTTGAGGAAGAGGACGCGGGAATTGGCGTCGAAGAGGGCGAGGCTGGCCTGGACGGGCGCCTGGCCGCCGGATCCGGCGCGACGGGTGACGCGGAAAGTGGCTTTTTCCTCGACGCTGGCGGAGACGGTGACGACGAGGCCGGGCCGGTCGTCGAGGAGGACGCCGTGGCTGACGGTTTCCTCGCCGGCGTTGGTTTTGGTGATCTCGAGGACGGCGCCGGCCGGCGGATCGGCGGCGAAGGAGGAAGCGGCCAGTGATGCGGCGACGAGGATTGCTCCCCGCGGGGAGCGGAGGTCAGCGGACAAGAATGATGACTTTACCATGGTGGGCCTGGGATGGCGGCTCGTCCGATGCGGACGGCAGCACAGGCACCAAGGCATCTCCCGGCGTGCGGCGCAAGCCATTGGAAGCGGGGGCCGGCGGATCGGGGGAGTGGGTCGAAACCGGTGTGGCGCCGTGCGGGAGGCCCGGGGTGTCGTCCGGATCGGGCATCGGGATGACGCCGGCGAGGCGCACGACACCTTTGCGGGAGCCGGCGGTTTCGTTCGGGCGGGGCTGGGGCGGGTCGTTCCAGAGGAGGGTGAGAGCGAGAGCGAGGGCGGCGGGGGCGGCGCCGAGCGGCACGAGCCAGCGCGGCTGGAGGAGGAAGCGCCACTCGTTGAAGCGGGTGCCCACGCGATCCACCAACAGCCGCCACGCCGAGACCCTTAACAACTCGGAGCGCTGGCGTTCGCGAAAGGCGTGGGCAAAGTCGTCAAAATAGCCTGGTGGCGGCTGTTCGTGCCGTTTGAGGCGCAACAGGGCGGCCAGTTCCGGAGAAGGGTCGTGCGGGGCGTTCATTGGCGGAGGCGGGGGAGAGGGTTATTTTTTCCAGAATTCGTCGAGCTGGCTCTGGAGCTGGCGGTGCGCGTAGAACAATCGTGAGCGGATGGTGCCTTCGGAGACGCCCATGATCTTGCTGATCTCGGCATGCGGGAGACCTTGAATGTCATACATCACAACCACGGCGCGATGGTCTTCGGACAGAGTCTGCATGGCTTCGTTCAATTTTTTCTGGAGTTCCCTCAAGCCGGCTTCTTTTTCCGGTGAGCGCGGGGAGGTGAGGGCGATGAAGTCCTCGTTGCGCTCGACGCCGGCGTCGAGGTCGTCGAGGCTCATGGCGCGGGCGCGCCGGTTGCGTTTCTTGAGGAAGTTGAGGGTCATGTTCGTCGCGATGCTGTAGAGCCATGTGTAGAACTGGCTTTGACCGCGGAAGCGACTGAGCGAGCGGAAAGCTTTGGCGAAGACGTCCTGGAGGAGGTCATGAGTGTCTTCGCGGTGGGAGGTCATGTGGTAGATGAGGGCGTAGAGGCGCGGGGAGTGGCGGCGGACGAGTTCGTCGAAAGCGCCGAGGTCGCCTGCCTGGGCGCGGGTGACGAGGGTGGCGTCGGGTGGCTGAGGGGGATCGTCGTCGGGCATGGGGTGCGGAGGCGCGCGGCGGGCGGGGGGGGTCAATCGGCGCGGCCTTTGCTGATGCGCACGGCGACGTGGGCGCAATGGGGGAGGATGAATTTGCGGATTTCGACGGTGACGCGGCTGAGCGGGTGGGCGGCGAGCAGTGTATCGGCGATGTCTTCCGCGAGGGATTCGATGAGGCGTCTTTTCTGGGCGACGGCGATCTGCTGGATCTGGCCGGCGGCGGTGGCGTAGTCGATGGTATTTTCGAAGAGGTCACCCAGGCCGGCGAGGCCGCGGATCGGGATCATTTCCACGGTGGCTTCGAGCGCCTGGGGGTGAGCGCGTTCCTCGGGGGGGACGCCGAGCCAGGAGGTGATCTTCAGGCCGGCGATGGTGATGGAATCCGTGGGCATGTGGAATGCGGCGGCCGGGCGAGCGGCGGCGAAACGTGCTGGGACGCGGCGCTGCGGGCTTTGTTCAAACTATTTCAGGCTCGGCGAGGGCGCGGGGGTGGTGTGGTGGATGAGGCCGAGCAGTTCGGCGAGATCGCCGACGACGATGTCCGGCGAGGCGGCGGCGAGGCGGTCGCGGTTCTGGTAGCCGGTGAGGACGGCGATGGCGTGGACGCCTCCGTGGCGGGCGGTTTCGATGTCATGGGTCATGTCCCCGATGAACGTGGTTTGTTCCGGGTGGAGGCGGTGATCGTGGAGGAGGTGGTGGATGTGTTCGGTTTTGTCGCGCACGCCGGCATGCACGGCCTCGAAGAACGGGTGGAAACCGAAGGCGCGCGCCTGGTCGTCGAGGTGGGCCGGGTGGGCGGCGCTGAGGACGAAGCACCGGTGGCCCTGGCGGCGGCACCACAGGAGGAAGTCGTGGGCGTGCGGGAGCGGGGTGGCGGGGATCCCGGACCGGACGAAAGCGTCGTGGAAGACGGGTTCGAGATCCGCCAGCGGGAAACCGGGGAGCAGGCGGTCGTAGAACCGCTGGAAGGGAAGCTCGAATTCGGTGAGGAACTCCTCCCGGGTCAGTGGCGGGCGGCCGCAGTGGGCGAGCACGGCATTGGTCGCCTCGACCACGGGGGGCAGGTCATCGACCAGGGTTCCGGACCAATCGAAGATGAAATTGGTGATGTGGTGCATTCGGGCGGTTGGGACCGGGCAGGCGCGGCACGGGGCGAAGGGCGAAGGGATCAACCGGCCTGGAAGCGGAGGTCGCGGATCGTGTCACGGCCGAATTTTTCCTGGAGGCGGGCGAGCAGTGTGGCCTTGCTGCGGTCGAGGGTCCAGAGGACGGCGGGCTGGCTGACGGTGATGGTGAGCGTGCGGTGGCGGAGTTTCTGCGGGTGGGAATAACGGGCGGCGAACTCGCCGGCGATCGTGTGCCAGGTGGCGGCGATTTCCTGGTCGCGCAGGCGCTGGTCCAGGCCGAGACGCGACAAGAGACCGGGGATGAGAGAGGCGGTGGAGTGCTGATGGCGGGCGGGGTCAGGCGGTTCGGGCAGCCCGCGCCATTCGAGCAGCGCGCGCGCGTGACGGCGCAGGCGTTGTTGATCGGCGCGCTTGTTTGCCATGGC
>CAZYHO010000179.1:0-2421 GCA_964647495.1 uncultured Akkermansia sp.
TGCCTTCTGCATCTCTTACGGATGCTCGGGGAGCTTTCCGAGTCTTCGCGCTTTCCATAATTTTCATATTTTCGTCGGTTTAGATTGAAAGAGATTGAAAAGTGGGTGTCTGCCTTCATTTTTCATCCATTCCGTCACTCCAACCCGCCATCCGCGATCCACGCCCGCCCCGCCCCAGAGGTCGGCTGACCTTGATTGTTGGCAAGAATATGAAGACCCTACTCACAGTGCTGCCTTCAGTGATCGTCTGCACACTGGCGATGGCGGAGCTTACTCCGATTCAAGTCGAGGCGAAGCGGAGCCTGGAAGCGGCTGCACAGATGGAAGAGCACCGGGGCAGCATCGTTGCTCAAGCGAGATTTGATGAAATCGATTATCGGCCGATTCTCAAACGGGCAACCAATCTCGACAAGAAGGCTCTCGTTTCCCTCTTCACGATGAAGTTTATGGGTGAAGGAGGCGAGACACATTGCGCCATTCTTCAAAACTTGATGAAGCTTTGGGGAGACACTCGGTTTGCTGAGGTTCTTGCTTCACAACCCAAGGAAATTCGAGACCTTGTCGTTAGTTCTATTGATTATTCCTGGGTGGATCCCGACTGGATTTCTTACCCAAAGACCCTTGCTCTATCACCTGCCAGCAGAACGGATCGCCAGACTTCGACACTCGAGTCGATAGCGGTTCCAGCATACGAAATTCACGTTGGCACCTATGGTGAGTCATGGCGCGCGGAAGTGCGTTTCAGCAACTCTCAGCTACCTCCAGTCCAACTGCTCTGGTATGGGGATGAGTCTTTTCCATATCAGCCGGTATTCTCCACGTCGCCCGATGGGCGATGGTTCTTGCTGATCCAGAAGACTGGATCCGGCGACAATGTCGCTTGGTTATACTCTGTTGATGACACAGGCCGTGTCTTCAGCCTTCAAACGAGCTTGGATTCGATGGTTTGGCGGTTTTCCGATAAAGTATCAACTATCCCTCACTCTCAGCTTTATCACACTGGAATCAGTGACCCGAAGTGGACTAACCGGCAGACCTTGGCCTTTACTTTGAGTGGCTCCGACTCTAAGAAGTCAGGTCGTGGTGTCACTCTTGATCTGGAGTATGACCTTACAAGAAACCTCATTTCTGGACGATGATCCTTCCAGCCACAGCATGGCCGAACATTTTCTGAAAATGGATCGCATATTCCCGGCGCAACCGTCCTTATCCTCAATCGTTTTCCTCGTTGGCTGCGCTACGGAATTCCCGTTATGGTCGCGGCTATGCATGTGGGCTGCTATGCTTATTACCGGTTTTTTGATGAAGATGGCGTCATCGATTGCGTGGGGAAGGAAATGGCAGACACCCACTTTTGTCTAATCTTATGAAGGAATTGAAAAGTGGGTGTCTGGGGTGTGCACATTCTCAACGAAACTCGATCCATTCGATTTCGCAGACTGTTTCCGGGTCGCCTGTGATGCGGAAGACGAGGGTGGTCGGCCCGCGCCCGGTCGTGTGCGAACGGTCGGCAGCGAGCACGATCGCGGGGCCGCGGCGGTCCTGCGGAGTGGCCTCGGGCACGGGGGCCTGGGCGAGGAGCGGTCCGTCCGGAGTCTCGGCGCGCCATTCGATGGTGGCGTGCGGGCCGGATGTGCGGCGGGCTTTGACGCGCACTTCGGTGATTTCGCCGAGGCGGATGTGGTCGAACGCAATCCAGCCGCCGGAGCGAACGCGGGCGACCAGGCCGGTTTCGAGGTTGTGCTGGGTGGTGGCGCCGTCCGCGCTGTCGAATGCGGCGGCCATCTGGCGGCGCGTGCGCAGGACGAGCGGGGCTTCGGCGCTGAGGGGCGGCGCCTCGGCGGTTCCGGCGTCGGTGGCCGTGGCGGTGAGGACGACGACTCCGTTGGAAAACGCGCCCCATTCGCGTGTGGGCGGATCGACCGTGACGGATCCCGCGGCGCCGCGCGGCAGGGAGCGCGACTCGCGCGAGGCCAGCGAAAGAATCCAGTCGACCATGAGCCGTGCCTGATCGGCGGTGTGTTGCGGGTGGGGCGGCATCGGGATTTCGCTCCAGACGCCCGCGCCGCCGCGCAGGATTTTGTGCGCCAATGTTTCGCGCGCGGTGGCGTCGTTGGCGTAGCGGCGGGCTATTTCGGCGTACGCCGGCCCCGCGCTGGCTTCGGCCGCGCGGTGGCACGAAAAGCATGTGCCGGCGCGCATGAGTCCCAGCCCGGGAAAAACCGCCGCCTCGTCCGCGACGCGGAACCGGTCGCGGCGCTCGATCTGGAGCGAGAGTTTTTCGTCGCCGAGCGGGCCGTCCTCGGCATCGCTCGCCTCCACGCGGTAGGCGATCGGTGTGCCGTATTCGAAGAACCCGCCGTCGGCTGGCTCGACGAAACGCACCACCGGCGGCGTGTTGCCGACATCGATGACAAGCGT
>CAZYHO010000179.1:2521-9015 GCA_964647495.1 uncultured Akkermansia sp.
GCCGGCCGCGGCGCGCGATTGCCGCGGCGGTACACGATCCGCGTGATCTGGCCCGTGGCGTTTCCCGCCCAGGCGTCGCCGTATTCCGCGATGTACAACGCGCCGTCCGCGCCGAGGCGGAGGTCGGATGGTTTGCGGATCACGGTCTCCGGCATGAACCGCTCGACGCCGAGCAACGCGCCGTCGGGCGAAAGCCGCGCCACCGCGAGGAAGTTGCGCATCCATTCGCCCCAGAGCAGCGCGCCGTCGAACGCGCGCGGCAGCCGGATGTCCGAGCCGGCGTATCGATCGAACCGATAGATCGGCCCCGATGTCACGCTGCGTCCGCCCGAGCCGAGCTGCGGCCACTCGGCGGAGGCGCTGGTCGGGTACCACAGCAGCGCGGGCACGGAGGCGGGCAGCGATTTGACGCCGGTGTTGGCCGGCGAGTCGTTGACCGGGCGCGCGGGGTCGAACCACTCGCCGCGGGGCCTGTGGGATCGCGGCTCGAACGACCGCCACGGCTCGTTCGGCCCGCTGCAAAACGGCCAGCCGTAGAAGCCCGGGCCTTTCGTGAGATTGAGTTCGTCGTATCCCTCGGGCCCGAGATCCAGCGCGGGATCGACGTTGCCGCCGACGTCGCCCCAGACGACCCAGCCGGTCGGTGGGTCCACGCTGATGCGAAACGGATTGCGCGCGCCCATCACGAAGACCTCGGGCCGGCCGGCGGCGGAATCGGCAAACATGTTTCCCTCGGGCACGGTGTAGCCGCCCTCGGGCGCCGGCTTGATGCGGAGGATTTTCCCGCGGAGGTCCTGGGAATTGGCGGCGGTGCGGCGGGAATCGCGCGACGCGTCTTCCGGATGTACCGCCGGCACGTCCTGCGGCGGCGAATTGTCACCGGTGCCGACGAGCAGATTTCCCGCCGTATCCCAGGCCAGCCCGCCGCCGCAGTGCGCCGGTCCGTCCCCGCCTTGCAGCGGGATGGCGAGGAGCCCTTTCTCCGATCCATCGACCAGCCGCCGGTCGCGTACGGTGAACCGCGACACGCGCAGTTCGGGCGCTCCGTGCTCGGGCACGTAAAGCAGGTACACATGTCCCGTGGCGGCGAAGTCCGGCGCCAGCACGAACCCGAGGCAGCCGGCATCGGACTTGGCGAGCGACGGCACGCGGCCGACGATCTCCACCGCGCGCGTGGCGGCATCCCGGCGTTTCATGCCGCCGGTGCGCTCGACGAAATAAACGGAACCATCCGCGTCGAAGTCCAGCGCGATCGGGTCGTCCGCCGCCGCCACGAGCACTTCGCGTTCGAGGCGCGATGGATCAAAGGACTCGTCCGCCGCCGACGAAGGCGGCCCGCTCGCGATGGCCACCGCCGCCGCGATGCCGAGGGAAAGTGTCGGTCGTTTCATGGTGATTCGTATCAGATCAGTCCTTGGGCGAGCATGGCGTCGGCCACGCGGATGAAACCGGCGATGTTCGCGCCGCGCTGGTAGTTCAAGGCTTCTTTGCCGGCCACACCCGCGTGCTCCAGGCACTTGCGGTGGATCGTGTGCATGATGCCCTGGAGGCGGCTGTCGACTTCCTCCCGGCTCCAGGTCAGGCGCAGCGCGTTCTGGCTCTGCTCCAGGCCGGAAACCGAAACGCCGCCGGCATTGGCCGCCTTGCCGGGCGCATAGAGCACCCCGCGTGCATGGAAGATGTGCACTGCGTCGGGAGTGCACGGCATGTTCGCGCCTTCGACGACCGCGATCGCGCCGTTGTCCGCGAGCGCCTGCGCGTCACCGCCCTTCAGTTCGTTCTGCGTCGCGCACGGGAAAGCGAGGTCGCACGCCACACTCCATGGCGGCGCGCCCGCCCGGTACTCGCAGCCAAAATGCTGCGCATACTCCTCGATCCGCCCGCGCCGCACTTCTTTCAGATCGACGAGCCAGTCGAACTTTTCGCGCGTCAGACCATCGGGTTCGTGGATCGTGCCGGACGAATCGGAGGCGGTGACCACTTTCGCGCCGGAGGCGAGGAGTTTTTCGATGGCGTAGAGCGCGACATTGCCGGATCCCGACACGCAGCACGTCTTGCCGGCCAGCGAATCGCCGCGCGCCCGCAGCATTTCCTCGGCGAAATAGACCGCGCCATAACCGGTCGCCTCCTTGCGCACCAGGCTGCCACCGAACGACAGCCCCTTGCCAGTGAGCACGCCGGCAAAGCGGTTCTCCAGCCGCTTCCACTGGCCGAAAAGGTACGACACCTCGCGCGCGCCGACCCCGATGTCGCCGGCCGGCACGTCGGTGTCCTCGCCGATGTAACGCCAGAGCTGGCTCATGAACGACTGGCAAAAACGCATCACTTCGCGGTCGGATTTGCCCTTGGGATTGAAATTCGAGCCGCCCTTGGCGCCGCCCATCGGCAGCCCGGTCAGGCTGTTCTTGAAGATCTGCTCGAACGCCAGGAATTTAAGCACGCCATTGGTGACGTCGGGATGAAACCGCAGGCCGCCCTTGTACGGGCCGATCGCGTTGTTGAACTGGACACGCCATCCGCGATTCGCCCGCACCAGGCCCTGGTCGTCCTCCCACGTGACACGGAACACGATGATGCGATCCGGTTCCGTCAGCCGCTCGAGCAAGGCGTCCGCGGCATACTGGCCGTGGTCCATCGCGAACGGCAGCACGTCCGCCATCACCTCCTGGACAGCCTGATGAAACTCCGATTCACCCGGGTTCCGGCGCTTCAAGCCGGTCATGAACTTCCTCAAATCACCTCGATGCAACGGCTGGTCGGCGGGCATCCGGGAGTGAAGGCCGTGGATGCGGGTTGCGCGAGTGGAAATGAATCGTGGGCGCGGGAGGCGGGGGAGGTCAGTGGTCACGAGTCGGTATTCCACCAGCGGAGCGCCATCAGGGTCTGGCCCCACTCCTGCCTCCTTTGATCGGGGCTGCGCGGCTTTCCTGTCACAATACCCGGCACATCACACCAGGTTTTCGACGCGCATGAGGATGGGTTTTTCGGCGACGCAGGAGAGGGTTTCGAGTTGACCGAGGGCGGCGCGCATGCGGCCGAAGGGAGCGGCATGCGTCATGAGCATGAGGTCGGCGTGGGCGCCGCCTTCGACGCGCGGCTGGACGAGGCTGGAGAGGCCGATGTCATGGGCGGCGATGACGGAGGCGACCTGGGCGATCACGCCCGGGCGGTCTTCGACGCGGAGGCGCGTGTAGTAGGCGGACACGGTTTCCTCGACGGGAATCGCCTTGCCGTAATAACCGCTGGGCAGGAACCCCTGGCAGCCGGCGTGTTTCGAGAGGTTGTGCGCGGCGTCGGCGAGATCCGCGATGACGGCGCTGGACGTGGCGTTTTGTCCGGCGCCGCTGCCGTAGAACAGCGTCTCGCCGACGATGTCGCCGCGGACGACCACGGCGTTGAAGACATCGTTGACGCTCGAAAGGATGTGGGACGTGGGGATGAGGGTGGGCTGGACGCGGACCTCGATGCGGTGGTCGTCGTGCAGCCGGATGACTCCGAGGAGTTTGATGGAGTAGCCGAGGGTGGCGGCGAGCCGCATGTCGGCGGCGCTGACGTGTTCGATGCCGTCGACGACGATTTCGTTGGGGTGGACCCAGAGTCCGTAACTGAGCCAGGCGAGAATGATGGCCTTGTGGGCGGCGTCCCAGCCGTTGACGTCCAGGGCGGGGTCGGCTTCGGCGTACCCTTTTTCCTGCGCTTCGGCGAGGGCGGCGCGGTAGTCGATGCCGCGGCGCGCCATTTGCGTGAGGATAAAATTGCTGGTGCCGTTGATGATGCCGTAAATCGCCTGGATGTGGTTGCCGACGAGCGCTTCGCGCACCGATTTGATGATCGGGATGCCGCCCGCCACGGCCGCCTCGAAGTAGAGCGGCACGTCGCGCTCCTCGGCGAGCGCTATCAGATTGTGGCCGTGCTCGGCGAGCAGCGCCTTGTTGCCGGTGACGACGATCTTGCCGGCCTCGAGCGCGGCGCGCACCAATTCGTGCGCCTCGGTCACTCCGCCGATCAACTCGACGATGACCTGGATCGCCGGGTCGGAAATGAGGTCGCGCCAGTCGGTGGTCAGTTTCGCCGCGGGCACTGCCACGTCACGCGCCTTGGCCGCATCGCGCACGGCCACCCGGGCGACCTCGAACCGGTAGCCGGTGCGCTCGGTGAGCAGGCCGCCATTGAGTTCGAGGTTCCTGTAAACCCCGGCCCCGACGTTGCCCAGCCCGGCCAGTCCAATTGTGAGTGTCGCTGCCATGTGCGTGCGTGGAAGCGCGGATCATGGGCGAGGCCCGCGGGAAAGCAAATGCGCGCGCGCCCGATGGCGCGGGCTCCGGGCGCGGGGGCGGGGGGGACTGATCCGACGGATCCGACGGATCAGTCAGATCAGCAGCGCGGCGTTACCGCATTATTTGCCGACGCAATACAGCGTGTCTTCCGTGCGGATGAAGAGGCTGTCGTGGGCGATGGCGATGGTGGCGCGGAGGTCGCGGGCATTGCGGTCCATCATTTCGACGCGGTGGAGGAGTTCGAATTTGGCCGGATCGGCCTTGACGACGAAGACCTCGCCGCGGTGGTCCATGACGTAGATTTTGCCGTCGGCGGCGGAGGGCGAGGCTTCGATCTTGATGCGTCCGCCGAGGTTGTCGTGCCAGAGGACCTCGCCGGTCTCGGGTTTCACGCAGGCGAGCCGCTGTTTATCGCCGTTGAGGATGTAATAATGCCCGTCGTAGAAGAGGGGAGTGGCGACGTCGGATGAGACGTCGCGCCAGGCGCGCGAGGGCATGTCTTCGTCGCCGAGTTTGCTGCGCCAGGCGAGGGCGCCCTCGTCGGTGTGCGCGCCTTGCAGGCCGGCTTTGACGGCGTAGACCGGGGCGCCTTTCGGGGCGCAGGCGAGGACGGTTTGGCCGTTGGAGACCGGGGACGGGACGAGGCGCCAGTGGCCGATTTTGCCCGGATTCCATGTGCCCCAGCGCCAGAGTTCCTTGCCAGTGGCGGGGTCGTGGCCCGAGATGCAGTCGCCTCCCGCGACGAGGAGTTCCTTGCGGGCGCCGAGGGTCGCCGGGATCGGGGTGGTGAAGGCCTCGAGTGATTCATCGACGGCATCGGCCGGGCGGACGACGCGCCACAGATCCTTGCCGGTGGCGGGGTCGATCGCGAGCAGGTAGCTTTCGTTCTTGCCGCCGGGCTCGCCTTTTTGCTCGCCGTGCGCCTGGAACGCGGAATTCCGCTGGAGCACCTGCATGTAGAGCCGCCCGTCGTGCACGACCGGGCTGGTCGAGAACGTCCACAGGAACGCGAAGCGTCCGTGGTCTTTCTGAATGTTGCGCTGCCACTCACGCTTCCCGTCGAGCGAGAACGCTGCGAGTTCGCCGGAGCCGGCGAAAAAGATGACGCGTTTGCCATCCGATGTGGGGGATGGCCCGGCGAAATTGCTGCGGTCGTCGCTCCGGTACCGGTCGGCGATCGGCGCGGACCACTGGACGGCGCCGGTTTTCGCGTCGATGGCCAGGGCCACGACCTTGTTGTCATCCGGCACGGCCGCAGTCAGAAAAACCCTGTCGCCCACGACGATCGGGGAACTGCCGGCCGGTCCGGGCAGCGGCGCCTTCCAGCGCACGTTCTCGGTTCGCGAAAAGGTCGACGGCAGATCCTTCGCCTCGGTCGATCCGTTAAAATGTGGTCCGCGCCAGTGCGGCCAGTCCGCGGCCAGCACGGGAGTGAGGAGCAGGAAGGTGAGGAGCAGGGTGTGCGTGGGACGTTTCATGGTCAGAGGTCGGAGGTCAAGGATTGGGGAGCTTGGTGATTTTGAGGTTTTTGATTTCGCCTTCGGTGGTGTAGGTGGCGAGTCCGAGCGGGCGGCAGAATTCGGTGTCGCCGAAGCGCATGCTGATTTTTTTGCCCTCGGTGTCGGCGTCGAAGATCTGTTTGTCGTCGATGAACCCGGTGAGCCTGTTTTCGCGGACCTGGAGGCGGAAGCGGTACCACTTGCCGGTCTCGAAGCTGACCCAGGAGGTGGTGTCGTTTTCATCGGCGGCCTGGTACTGGATGCACGAGATGCCGACGCATTTGCCGCCCCATCCTCCGATGACCCAGGTGGCGGCGGTGTCCTTGTCGCGCACGGGAAACGTGAGCGCGGCGAAGAAGTCCTCGCCCTCGATCCGCCGCGCCTCGAAACTGACCTCGTAGTCTTTGAGCGGCAGCGGATCTTTGCCGATGTACGCCACTCCGGTCATTGGCTGGCCGGCTCCGAGACGGAGCACGCCGTCCTTGAGTGTGACCGCCCCGTGGTCCTTCATTTCGTCGACGACACGCCACTTGCCCGCCAGGTCCGAGCCGCTCAGCAGGTTCGCGAGCGGTTTGTCCTCGGCCGGACACGTGTGAACGAACGCTGCGGCGCAGGCAGCAAGGATGATGAACGATCTCATGGTCCCATGCTGCGGGATTCGGCGCGCCCTGCCAAGCCGGAACTGTCCCGATGTGTTCATTCGGCATTTCTCCGACCC
>CAZYHO010000180.1:0-8994 GCA_964647495.1 uncultured Akkermansia sp.
CAATTCCTGGGGCGATGCCCCAGGCTGAAATGAACCCGGGCCGTTGGCCCTGTGATCAGAGTGGGGACAGACCCCTTGTGCGATCCCCCTGCTCATGGGCAAAGCTCAGGGAGGCTGTTGAACGGACGCGTTGGTCTGGACCGGCTTCAGCCGGAGCCGGCAGTATCATGCGGAATCCTCTTCCGCACCCCCAGGGCCAACGGCCCGGCGCTATACCAGCCTGGGGCATCGCCCCAGGAATGGCCGCCACACAATAATAAAGGGCTGAAAGCCCGCTCTATCGTTCAATAGTCGATGAAGAGGAGGACATGGGTGAGCGCGTCGATCACGAAGATTGTCGTGGCAGCGGCACGATCGAGGATGGACCGGGCTTTCAGCCCTCATCGATCGGGGGATCCAATTCCTGGGGCGATGCCCCAGGCTGAAATGAACCCGGGCCGTTGGCCCTGTGACCAGAGTGGAGACAGACCCCATGTGCGATCCCCCGACCTCCGATCTCTGATCTCTGACTTCCGGCCTCCGACCTCTGGCCTCTGGCCTCTTCTGATTGTTCTGATTACTTCTCCTGCACACCGATTGCTGAACACTCCCAACCCCTGATTCTTCACACGGAAGCGGAAGCCGGGGGCAGTTCATCCGGTTGCGGCTGCGCGGACGGGCGGAGTCCGAGGAGGCGGCGGCCGTCTTCGAGGATGAGGTAGAGGCAGGGGACGAGGCAGAGGGTGATGAAGGTGGCGAAGAGGCCGCCGTATCCGAGGGCGACTGACATCGGCACGAGGAAGAGCGCCTGGAGATCGGTTTCGGACATGATGGGGATGAGGCCGACGAAGGTGGTGACGCTGGTTGCCATGATCGGCCGGAACCGGTGGATGGCGGCGCGCCAGGCGGCATCGGCGAGCGGGCCGCCGGCGCGGCGTTCGCGGTTGATGCGGTCGACCATGATGAGGCTTTCGTTGACGACCATGCCGGCGAGCGCGATGCAGCCGCACATCGTCATGATGGAAAATTCCATGCGCAGGAGCAGATGGCCGGCGACCGCGCCGACGAGCCCGAAGGGGATCACGCTCATGACGATGAGCGGCTGGAGGTACGAGCGCAGCGGGATGGCGAGGAGCACGAAGATCCCGAACAGCGCGAAGATGGAGCCGACACCCATGTCGTGCATGTCCTGCCGCTGGCTTTTCTGCTCGCCTTCGAAGCTCCAGGTGACGCCTGGAAAGTGGTGGCCGATTTCCGCGAGGTGTGTCGCCGTGAGCTGTGCGACGATCGTTTGCGCGTTGGCTTCGGGGTCGCTGGCGTCGATGTCCGCGGTGATGGTCACGGAGGGGCGGCGGTCGTTGCGGGTGAGGGTCGAGTATCCGCGGCCGTAGTCGGCGCGGGCCACTTCGGTGAAGGGAATCTCGGCGCCGGCGGCGGTGCGGATTTTCATGTCGGAGAGGTTCTGGAGCGACCGGCGCTCGTCACGCGGGTAGCGGACCATGACCTTGACCTCGTCGCGCCCGCGCTGGAGCCGCTGCGCCTCCTCGCCGTAAAAACTCTGCCGCACCTGGCGCGAAATATCATCCAGCCGCAGGCCCGTGGCTTCCGCTCCCGGCTGGAGCGCCAGTTTCAGCTCGCGCTTGCCGTCCCGCTCGCTGCTGAAAATGTCGATCACGCCACGGTAGGTGGCGAGTTTCTCCTGGAGCCACCCGCCGGCGCGGTCGAGCTGGCCGCGGTCCGGTCCGCTCAACTGGATTTCGAAGGCCACGCTGCTGTGCTCGCTGTTCGTGCGGAACGTGAGTTCGACCGCGCCGGCGATCGGGCCGGTCAGTTCGCGCCATTTTGCCTCCAGTTCGCGCGCCTTGACCGTGCGCTCCGCAGCGGGCACCAGCTCGACCGTGACCTCGCCGAGGTGCACCGCCTGTCCGCCGCCGCCCGCCCACGGGGTCGTCTGGAACGGCTGCGCGCCGATGGTCGAATGGATGTGCCGCAAAACCGGCCTGCCGTCCTCCGTGCGATACCGCCGCGCCAGTTCCTGCGCCGCGGCCTCGATCCGCTTGACGGCGCCGGTGGTTGTTTCCACCGGCACGCCTTCCGGGAGCACGAGCTTGGCGGATATCATGTCGCCCTCGACCACCGGAAAAAACACGAATGGCACCAGCCCCGCGCCCACCACGCCCAGCGTCAGCAACAACAGCGAGACGAAACCGGCCGCCACCGCGTACCGCCAGCGAAGCAGCCGCTGGATCAATGGCCGGTACCACTCGTGGGCCACCCAGTCGAGGCCGCGGCTGACGCGATCCTGCGCACGGTCGAGCCAGCCGAGCCGCTCGCCCGCCACGCGCCGTCGCAGCGTGGCGAGGTGCGCCGGCAGGATGAGTTTCGACTCGATGGTCGAGAACAGGAGCGTCGGAATGACGACGAGCGGGATATTCCGCCAGATCTTTCCGCCCACGCCCTGCACCATGAGCATCGGCGTGAAGGCCATGACGGTCACGAGCACGCCGAAAATGACGACCATCGCCACTTCCAGCGTGCCCCGCGAGGCCGCGACGCGCGGTTCCTCGCCGAGCTTGTGGATCCGGTGGTGGACGTTTTCGCCAATGACGATCGCGTCGTCGACCACCACCCCGAGCACGAGGATGAAGGCGAAGAGCGAGATCATGTTGATGCTGATGCCGAAGAACGGCATCGCGAAAATGCCCGCGGCCACGGAAATCGGGATGCCCAACGAGACGTACCACGCCAGCCGCGGCTGGAGGAAGAGCCCGAGCACGATCACCACCAGCAGAAACCCCTGCAGCCCGTTCGAGAACATGAGGTTCATCCGCCCCTCCAGCAGGATCGAGTGGTCGTTCCAGATCTCGAGCTTCACGCCGGGCGGAAAGTTCTCCGGCGCCCGCCGCACGTAATCGCGCACCAGCTCGACCAGCCGCAGCGTGTCCTCCTCGCCCGTGCGGTATATATTAACCAGCACGGCCGGCTGCCCGTCGAAACGCGAGAACAGATCGACGTCCTCGAACCCGTCGATGACCTTGGCGATCTGGCCGAGCGTGACAGTGGAGCCGTCCGGGCGGGTGACGACCGTGAGGCTCTCGAATTCCCGGGCGGCATACCGTCGCGCCTGGGTGCGGATCATGACTTCGCCGGCATCGGTGCGCACGGAACCCGCCGGCAGGTCGAGCGACGAGGCACGCACCGCATGGGCCACCGATTCGATGGTCAGGCCGTAGGCGCGCAGCGTGTCTTCGGAGATCTCGATGCTCACCTCGTAGTTGCGCACGCCGGCGATGCTGACCTGGCTGATGCTGGCGGGGCCGTTGATGAGCGTGTTGAAGAACCGGTTGAGCCGCGTCAGCACGCCGCCCCCCGCATCGGGCGAAAGCCGGTACGTGAGCAGGTCGTCGCGCGCCTTTTCCGCGAACCGCCGGAGCGTGGTCTCGTCGGTCTCCGCGCTCACCGCCAGGCTGAGCACCTGGCTTTTGATGAGGAGTTCATCGAGTACAGGTTTCTCGGCCTGCTGGGCGAATGTGTCGATCGCGTCGACGCGCGTCTTGAGGTCCGCCATGACGGTGCGCGTATCCATCGATGGCTGGACCTCGACGACCACGGTGCCCATCGACTCGCCGGCGAAGCTCATCACGCGCTTGATGCCGTTGATGCCCTGGATCGCCTCCTCGATGGGGACGATCACTCCTTTTTCCACCTCGTCCGGCGAGGCGTTCGGAAATGGCACCGCGATCGACGCCATGCCCAGCGCGGTCTCGGGAAATATCTCTTTCCGCATCTTGAACCACCCGGCGAAACCCGCCGCCAGCATCAGCAGCATCAGCAGATTCGCCGCTACCGGGTTCCTCGAAAACCAGATGACCAATGCGCTCATGCCAGCTCAAGCACCGGGGCCGCCCCCGCCTCCCTCGGCCGGTGCACCCGCCTGTGACGACGGCGCGCCCGGCAACGCGCCGCCCGCCGGCTTCTCCGCCGGCTTTTCGTTCAACACATCGACAGGCATGCCCTCGACCACCGCGGCCAGCGCGGTGAGCACGACGCGATCACCCGCGGCCAGCCCGCCGCTCACGCGCACGACATCCGGTTCCTGCCAGGCCAGCGTGACGGCCCGAAACCGCAGCGTGCCCGCGCCGTCCACCACGACGACACGGTCCGCGCCATGAAGCGCGCGGCGCGGCACGGTGGCCACCGACGGCAGAGTGCGCCCGCGCACCCGCGCCTTCACGAACAACCCCGGCGACGGCGCCGGATCCGGCCGCTCCAGCCGCGCGATCAACGCCGTCGAGCGCGTGCCCGGATCCACCAGGCCTTCCGTGCGCACCACCGGCGCCAGCCACTCGCGCGTGCCATCGCTGAGCACCGCGAGCGGCCCGGCCTCGAGGTCGACGAACGCGGCTTCGGCCACGCTGACCGGCAGCCGGATCTCGAAAACATCCGAGCGCCACAGATCCGCCAGCGGCGCGCCGGGCGTCACGTAATCGCCGATGTCGGCGTGCTTCGCTTTGATCAGGCCGAGATAAGGCGCGCGGATCATCGTGCGCTCGAGGTCGCGCCGCGCCTTGTCCAGCGCCGCTTCCGCCGCCCGCTGCCGCGCCGCGGCCGCCGCCAGATGCGGTTCGCGCAACACGAGCGGCCCCGGCTTTTCGCCCGGCTCCAGCCGCGCCCAGTCGCGCCGCGCCTGTTCGGCGCGCGCCGTTTCGTTCACCTGCGCGAGCCGCGTCTCCGCCAGCGCGCCCTCGGCCTGCGCCACCGCGGCCTCGTAGTCCGCCGGATCGATTTCCACCAGCACGTCGCCCGTCTCGAATCGCCCGCCGACGAGGAACTGCGGCGACACCGACACGATACGCCCCGCCACTTCGCTCGCCGCTTTCGTCTCCGTGACCGGCGCGAAAAATCCTTGCGTGAGCACCTCCACCTGGTGATCCGCCAGCGCCACCGTCATCACCTCCACCGCCGTCCGCAATTCGGGCCGCACCACCCTCAGCGGCTCCTTGCGCATGGAAAACAACACGCCGCTCAATGCCACTCCCCCCGCCAGCACCGCCACCGCCACAACCGCGTGCACCCAACCGCGGCGGGCGGAAGGCGGCGCTGCGGACGACGTGGCGGCATCGGAGTCCATCGAGGAAAACCAAACCATGATAAACCAATTTCACCGGAAGAAACCGATTTCCACAGCGCTCTGGCACACTCGCGCTCTGGAACCACACTCCTCGGGAACCGCCCGAGAAATCGCGTGATTCTCCGGTCATCGCGTGCCAGATTACCGCCATGATCGTGCTGCCCCCTTCTCAAACAACCGCGGAGGCGGAGGCCGAGCTTGCCGCCATTCGTGCGGCGGGCGATTACGTCTTGTCGTCGAAAGAGCGCAGACAGGCATTCCTCACCACTTTGGGCTTCGCTGCCCGCGGAAAATCCCGGAAAGCGCCGCAAGGTGAAGGCCAGCGATCGGGCACCGGAAAGACCAGCGGAAAGACCCGAAGCCATGCATGATCCCCGGCAGCACCATCCTTGGCTATCACGGGTGCAGCGAGGCCTTGGCCCGCAGGGTGGTGCTTCGCGAGGATGTTCTTCGACCAAGCAGCAACGGAAATGACTGGTTGGGCAGCGGGGTGTATTTCTGGGCGTATGACCCGGGAAGGGCATACGAGTGGGCGGCGATAAATCTGCCTGCCGATTTGACCGTGGCGGTGCTCGGGGCGGTGATCGATCTCGGAAACTGCCTCAATCTTTCGGAACGAACCGCCGTAGAGCAGGTCAGTGAGGCGCACCGTTACCTGCGCGAATCTTTGGTCATGGAGGGGCGTGAGGCCGAACTGCCACGCAATCGGGATGGAAATCGCCTGCTGGATTTCAAGGTGATGGAGACGCTGCATGCCCTGCGCGAGGAACAGAAGCGTCATGCCGACGACACGGTCATCGGCTATTTTGGCGAGGGCTCGCCGATTTACGAAGGCGCGGAACTGCGCCATCAGAACCACCTTCAGATTTGTGTTCGCAGGCCGGAGGCAATGGTTGGTTATTTTTTGCCCGTGCCGACTGTACGCGGTTTTTAGAGCGCCCGCCGGAGGCCTTGCAAAACCCGCTCACGGTGCGCACCGTCACCACTCCCACCACGGTCCGCGGCGGGCGGAAGGCGGCGCTGCGGACGACGTGGCGGCATCGGAGTCCATCGAGGAAAACCCTTAGCCTTGCTTCACGCGAGCAGGATCTCCAGGCGCCCGCCGCCGGACTGGCGGGCGGACCACCAGCGGGTCGTCTCGACGATTTCCTGCTCGAGGTCGCGGCAGCCGGCCGACCAGGTGGATTCACCTCGCAGACAAAGCACGGCGGCGTGCAGGTTGAGCAACTCGAGGCGACCGGTGCCGGTCAGCCGCATTTCCGCGAGTTCGCGCATGAGCGACGGGATGAAGGCGAGTTCGAGCCCCTGCGCCTCGCGCGCGAGTTCGAGCAGGCAGATTTCCAGCGGCGGCGGTTCCGGACGCACAGCGCTCGCGATTTCGGGAAACCCGATCTGCCGCAGCGTCTGGCTGACGCGATGAAACAGATCATGAAGCGTGATGATGTTCTCCTCGAATCGCTCGCGAAGGAACTGCAGCACCCCGCGCGCCACGTCGTTCGCCGGCCACCAGCCGTCGTGCCCCGCCTGCCGCGCCGCCTCCTGCAGCACGCGCTCCAGCCAGTGCGCTTCATAGTTCGAGACGTCGTGCCGGCCGACCCTCAGGAGCGGCAGATGTGAGGCGAGACAGATCATGGGATTCAGCGGAATAGTTCGGGTTGCAGTGAGTGACGGGCCGACACGTGGTTCTCGAGCGCCTTGATCTCGTCCAGAAATTCCCCCACATCCTCGAACGCCCGGTACACCGAAGCAAACCGCACGTACGCCACTGGATCAATCGTCCGCAGCCTCTCCATCACCTTCTGCCCGATCACCCGCGAGGGAATCTCACGCACGTTGTCCTGCTGCAGCTCCGTGATGATCTCCTCCGCCGCCATCTCCAGCGCGTCCAGGGACACCGGCCGCTTCTCGCACGCCTTCATCAATCCGCCCAGCAGCTTCTCCCGGTTGAACGGCTCCCGCACCGCGTTGCGCTTGATCACCCGCAGATCCGTCCGCTCCAGCTGCTCGTACGTCGTAAACCGATGCCCGCACGCCAGACACTCGCGCCGACGCCGCACCGTCGCCCCGTCCTTCGACTCCCGGGAATCAATCACCTTGTCCTCCGTCAGGCTGCACTTGGAACACCGCATGGCTTCAATGGCGCGCAGTAAACGACGCAACAGATGGTGGCGTCAATCACAAAAGACCACAATCTGTGGTAATGTGACTGCTTGATTCTTAATTGTTAACAACTCCTGATCATCGGCATTACCCAAGCACTGGGCGCCCTCCCCTCACCTTCCCCATCTCCCTCCCGCCGCACTCCCCCACTCCCGCACACACTCAACCCCGCGCCCGGGAAGCCGCCGCCCCGCAGCCCACTACGCACGTAGTAGGCGCGCACGAAAACACCCCAGGACGCCTCGCGCGGTGCGTCACATCACGCGCGCCTCACGGACGGCCCACACACATCTCGCGCACGGCCACACCGCACGCATCGACGCGCGTCTCGCCTCGAATGCCTCCACGGGCCTAACACTACCACGCCGCGGCGGCATCGCGGCGCGCGGCGCTTCGGCCGGCGTGCCTGACACTGCATTTTATAAAAAGAGGCGGATTCAGGGGCGACGGCAGCACGGTGAAGTGCGGCAAATTCTAAAAATACGGAAATCTTGATTATTAACCTTGACCTGGTATATCGTTAGGGGATTTAATTCAGGCGATGTTGAACTCATCGACTGGCGTGAGCTCTCCCGCGGAGTCGATCGTTACATGACGGCCCAACGACCATCCGATTTGGAACTCCAGGCGCTGGCGGTGCTATGGGAGCAGGGACCGTCGACGGTGCGAGTGGTGCGCGACGAGTTGCCGGACGGGCGGGCGCGGGCGTACACGACGGTGCTGAGCGTGATGCAGAAGCTGCGGCGGAAGGGGTTGGTGCGGCTTGCGAGGCGGGCGGCGCGGCGGGAGGCAGTGGTGCAGGCGCACGTGTACGAGGCGGCGCGTTCGCGCCGGGAGATTCTGCGACCGCTGGTGCGTTCGCTCATCACCAACGTGTTTCGCGGGAGCCCTGCCGGGCTTGTGGAACATGTGTTGGCCGAGGCCGGCATGGCCGAGGCCCAGACAACTGTTGTCTCCGTCCGCCTGCGGCGCCAATTGTCGGCGCGGCAGCGCGCGGGTGGAGCGGCAAACCAACCCAACCAAATACAACAAAGCAACGTGAATACCAAAGTGCTCGCGGCCAAGAAGGCCGCCAAAAAAGCCGTGAAGAAGGCGCCCGCCAAGAAGGCGCCCGCCAAGAAGGCGCCCGCCAAGAAGGCGCCGGCCAAGAAGGCGCCGGCCAAAAAGGCCGCCAGGAAGACAGCCAAGAAAAAAGCGGCGCCCGCCGCCAAGCCCAAGGCCGTCACCAAAGCCAAACCGAAGGCCAAACCCGCCGCCAAGGCGAAAAAGGCCCGCGCCGCGAAAAAGGCCGCCAAAAAGGCAGTGAAGAAAGCGCCCGCCAAGAAATCCGCCAAAAAGGCCGCCAAGAAGAAGAAGTAAACGAGGAACGGGAAGTGGCGGACATCCATCGTCCGTCGGCTTCGCACGCGTGTTCGCGCGCGAAAAACCCGGGGGGCTCACCCGCCTCCCGGGTTTTTTCGTGCCTCCTCATGTCGCGGCACTCCGCAGACGGAGTGGCCTGTGGGGGCACGCAGGCCAGCCCCTTGTCGTTCTGAGGTTGTTGGCAGGCCGGGCGACGGGAAATGCCATGATTCCTCGAACGCCTCAGTACACCGGCCGCGGCGCCGGCGGCGGATTGCGGATGAGGTCGACCACTTTCGGAAAGGCGGCCAGCGGCAACTGCTGGGTAAGGCAGTGAAACGCGCCCAGCCCCCAGATCAGCTCGCGGCAGTCGATCGGATAAA
>CAZYHO010000181.1:0-2687 GCA_964647495.1 uncultured Akkermansia sp.
TTCGCGACTGACGAGTCGGGGCACTGTGTTTTTGATCGGCTTCGCGGCCGGGCCGGCGAGCCGCAGGCGCCTGCGGCGCTTTGACTGCGGCGCTCCATCAAGGGATCCTCACACCTGACTCAAGACCACTTCGCGGGCGGTGGCGGCGCGTTTGCGGGCGTGTTCGTCGAGAATTTTTTTGCGCAGGCGCAAATTGAGCGGAGTGGCCTCGACGTATTCATCCGAGCTGATGTACTCCAGGGCGCGCTCCAGGCTCATCTGGACCGGAGGCTCAAGCTGGACCGCCTTGCCATCGCCCTGCGAGCGCATGTTGGTGAGGTGTTTTTCGCGGACCGGATTGACCGGCATGTCCTGGATGCGGGCGTTTTCGCCGACGACCATGCCCTTGTAGATTTTATCACCGGGGGCGACGAAAAGCCGCCCGCGTTCCTGGACCATGGCGAGGGCGTAGGCAGTGGCCACGCCGTCCTCCATGCTCCAGAGCACGCCGTTGCGGCGGGTTTCGATCTCGCCGGCGTGCAGCGCGTAATCATGAAAGAGATGGCTCATGACGCCGAGGCCGCGGGTGCCGTTGACGAGGTCGGTTTCGAAGCCGATGAGCCCGCGGGTCGGCACGATGGCCTGGATGGACACCTGGTCCCCGTGGTGCTCCATGTCGGTGATCTGTCCTTTGCGTGTGTTCAGGTTTTCGAGGATCGACCCCATGCAGTCGTTGGGGATTTCGATGAAGACTCGTTCGCGCGGCTCGATGGTCCGGCCCTCCTCGTCTTTCTTGAAGATGACTTCCGGGCGGCTCACGCAGACCTCGAATCCCTCGCGGCGCATCTGCTCGACAAGGATGGCGATCTGCATTTCACCGCGGCACATGACGCTGAAGACCTTGGGATCGTTTGTCTGCGAAATGCGGAGCGCGATGTTCGTGCGCACTTCCCGCTGCAGCCGGTCCCAGATGTGGCGCGCGGTCACGTGTTTGCCCTCGGTGCCGGCGAGCGGCCCGTCGTTGACGGCGAACTGCATCGAGATCGTGGGCGGATCGATCGGCTTGTACGGCAGGGCCTCGACGCTCTCGCCGTTGGTGATCGTTTCGCCGATCTGCACTTCGTCGAACCCGGTGAGCCCGACGATGTCGCCGGCGTGCGCGGTTTCGACCTGGATGCGGGCCATGCCCTGGTGGTGGAAGATCGCGCTGACCTTGCCCTTGACCTGGGCGCCATCCCCGCGCTTGAGAAACACCTGATCGGCGATCTTCACCCTGCCGCGCACGATCTTTCCGAAGGCGATCCGCCCGAGGTAGTCGCTGTAATCGAGGTTAGCGACCATGAGCTGGAAATCGTGGCCCGCAAAGGCGCGCGGCGGCGGGATGTGGCGGACGACCGCATCGAAGAGCGGCTTCATATCGACGTTCTCGTGCTCCAGCTCGTTCTTGGCATAACCGTTCTTGGCGGAGCAGTAGATGTGAGGGAAGTCGAGCTGCTCGTCAGTGGCATCGAGCTGAATAAACAACTCGAAGACCTGATCGAGCACCTTGTGCGGGTCGGCGTTGTCGCGGTCGATCTTGTTGATGACGACGATCGGTTTGGCGCCGGCCTCGAGCGCCTTGCGCAGCACGAACCGCGTCTGCGCCTGCGGGCCTTCCGCGGCGTCGACCACGAGGAGCACGCCGTCGATCATGTTCATGATGCGCTCGACTTCGCCGCCGAAATCCGCGTGGCCCGGCGTGTCCACCACGTTGACATGATAGTCGCCGTATTTGAAGGCGGCGTTCTTGGCGCGGATGGTGATCCCCTTTTCGCGCTCCAGGTCCATCGAGTCCATCAATCGTTCTTCCGCGAACTCGGACTGGTTCGCGCGAAAGGTGCCTGACTGCTTGAGCAAGCAGTCGACAAGGGTCGTCTTGCCATGATCGACGTGGGCGATGATGGCGATATTGCGGATGTGCTCCATGAGATGATATCTGCGGAAATGAAAATACCCCGCCATACCGGCCGCCAGACAGGGAAAACAGAAAGCGGCACGCCGAACGCGGGGGATGCACACCATGCCGGCTTTTCAGGCAAGGGCAAGGGGAATAGGTCTACAGGGCCTATGCGCCTGTGCGCGATGGGTGATGGGGCCTGTGGAACGCCTGGGCGACAGGCGATGGCCAAAGGCAAAGGCCACTCACTTGCGGGTGAGCGTGATGCATTTGAGGCGGGCGCCGTCCGCGGGGCTGGAGGTTCTGACGTACGGATCGTCTTTGAAGGCGTTGTGGACGAGGCGGCGCTGGTAGCTGTTCATGGGTGGGAGGCGGACCGGGCGGCCGGTGTGGCGGACGCGGTCGGCCTGCTCGCGGATGTGGTCGAGCATCTGGTCTTCCTGGATGAGCCGGTAGTGGGCGATATCGACGCGCACTTTGGGGGCGTCGGGCAGGCGGTGGTGGAGGAGGCGATTGAGGAGGTACTGGATGTCGTCGAGGCGTTCGCCGTTGCGGCCGATGAGGAGGTCGCTTTCGTCGGTGAAGACCTGGAGGGTCAAGCCGGCGGGGGATTCGCCGTGCTCGATGTGCACGAGGAATCCGAGGTATCCGAGCACGGTGTCCAGAAGGTCACGCGCGGTCTGAGAAGCGGGCGAAGGGGTGGAGGCATCGCTGGAGGCCATGCGCCATGATGACCACGGATTCGCCAGCGCAAAGGTGAAATAGCGCGGGG
>CAZYHO010000181.1:2787-8962 GCA_964647495.1 uncultured Akkermansia sp.
CGGGCGGCGGCTTTTTTCTGCTGTTCGGCGAGGCGTTCGGCGAAGATTTCCATGAATCCCGGTTTACGCCTGGCGTTTGCCGGTTTGGCGGGCGCGTCGCCGGAAGCCGGCAATCCGGTGGCAGATTTCTCGACGAGTGCCGGTTCGGGCATTCTCTTGACGACCCATGACTGGAAGATGCCGATGATGTTGGAGACGGTCCAGTAGAGGGCGAGGGCGGCGGCGAAGTTGTAACAGAAGATGAGGAAGAAGAACGGCATGAACATGAAGATGCGCTGTTGCATCTGCATGTTCGGATCCGGGCTCTTCGGGGTCATGGCCATCTGGATGTACATGGTGGCCGCCATGACGAGCGGGAGCGGATTGATGGGAAACCCGGCGATGTGGAACTGCGTGTCGGGCAGGGCGAGGTCGTTGACCCAGAGGAAGCCGTGGCCGCGCAGCTCGACGGCGAATCGCAGCATGGTGTAGAGGCCGAAGAAGATCGGGATCTGGAGGACCACGGGGAGGCAGCCGCTGACCGGGTTGACGCCGAACTTTTTGTAGAGGCCCATGACCTGGGCGTTCATTTTCTGGGGCTCGTCCTTGTATTTCTCCTGCAATTCCTTCATCTGCGGGGCGAGCAGGGCCATGCGTTTCATCTGGCGCGTCGCCTTGAGGTTGAGCGGCCAGAGCAGGCCGCGGACGAGGATGGTGAGGAGGATGACGGCCCAGCCCCAGCTCGAGGTGGTGAAGCTCATGAGTTTCTGGAACCATGTGAGCAGCCAGAGCATCGGCTTGCTGATGAATCCGAACCACCCGTAGAACATGGCGTCGTCGAAGCGGCGGGGGAGCTTGGCGAGCAGGCTGTGGGCGCGCGGCCCCGTGTAGACATCGAGTTCGAAGGCTTTTTCCTGACCGGGGGCGAGCGCGAGATCCGGCAGGCCGAAAGCGGCGAACACGGCGAACGAGCTGTAGGGCGAGCCGTTGTCCGGAGTGATGGTGACCGGTTTGCGCTGAGCCCAGAGGCGACCGGGCGGCAGTTCGCGCTCAGGGATCGTGTGGGCGATGAGCGTGGTGTAATACTGGCTGTGCACGCCGCCCCAGAGGATCTGGCCGAACGAGCGCTCGAACGTGGCGGCGGGCTCGCGGAATCCGAGGAATCTGGACCCTTCGAACCATTTGGCATTTTCCTGGTCAGGTTCACCGTCGGCGTTCCAGCAGAACGAGACAGGTTCTTCGTTCGACTGGATCGGACTGGCGGTGCCGGCGTACAGCGACCAGGCGCCGGTGTGGGCGCCGGGGCCGGCGTTTCTGAAGGAGAGGGCAAGCCGCCACAGAAACCCGGCGCCGGGACCATCGGGAACCGGGGTCCAGGTTTTGCGGATCACGAGGCCCTCGGGTGTGGTCCGCTCATAGATGACGGGTGTCTGGCCCTGTGACGATTTCAGCTCGTAGGCTTCGGATTCGATGAGGCCCGGGGTGAGCGCGAGTGCGCCGACGGCGGCGACGCCATCGGTGTTGAGCGCGGTCGTGCTCTTGCCGGAGAACCGCTGGGGCGGCAATGTGGTGGTCTTGATACCGCCACCGATGTTGGAAAAGACATAGGCGATGCCGTCATTGGAAATCGACATGGTCTCCTCGGGAACCAGCGGCGCGGCGGACACGGCTGGCGTTTCGACGGCGGCGGCGGCGGCGGCGGGTGCGGCGCCGGGCGCCGCCTGCACGATTTCGGGTCCTGCCGCGGGGCGCGGCTGGTTTTTCGGGGCGTACCAGAACCAGGCCATGAGCCCGGCGGTGCAAAGGGTGACGGCGATCCAGGCGGTGCGGTCCATGTCGGAGATGGCGGGATGAAAAAGAGGCGGAGTTGGGTGAAGGGGCGGAGCGAAAGGGCAGACAAAGCGGCGGAGTGGGCCGGCGTCGACAACGATTTCAGGCGAGTTTTGGAATGACTAACGGATCACGGTTCGTGGTTCGTGGTTCGTGGTTCGTGGTTCGTGGTTCGTGGTTCGTGGTTCGTGGGGCGGGTGTCATGATCGGGGCGGCGGGACCGGATCGTGGCCGTGACCGCCCCACGGGTGGCAACGGACCAGGCGTTTGAGGCCGAGCCAGATTCCTTTGGCGCTGCCGTGAGTGCGGATGGCTTCCAGGCAGTACTGCGAGCAGGTGGGGGTGAACCGGCAGCCGGAGGCCGGACCGCCCAGCCAGTGCAGCGGCCCGGAAATGACGATCTGGTAAAACCTGAGCAGGCCGATGAGCACGAACTTCATGGGGAGGCAATCGCACGGCCTCGCCCGCTGTCCGGTGGCACGGGGACATCCGAAGGCGGAACGGCGCGCGACGGGGGGCGCGGCGTCGGGTGGCCGGACGGCCACAGGCCGGTCTTGCGCGCGAGCCTGTGCCATTCGCGATGGAGATCGGCGAAAGTGGCCTGGGGCGATGCGCGGCGGGCAATGGTGACACAAAAGAACGGGGAATGTCCCTGGGATTCGAGGACGGGCAGGGCGGCGCGGACGATTTCGCGAAGCCGGCGCTTGATGCGGTTGCGGACCGGGGCGCTGCCGAGCGATTTCGGAACGATCACTCCGAATGCCGGACCGGGCGCTGAGGCGCCGCGCAGCAACCCCAGGGCGAGCAACCGGCCGCCGGCCGAGATGCCATCGAGACGGACCGCTTCAAAGTCTCGGCGGCGTGTCATCCGCACTGGGCGAGGCAGGCTCATCGCCGGGCTGGGGACCGCTCGAGCGGATGGGGGCGCCTCGTGGCCGCCGGTTTCCGGATCAACGGCCGTGCTGCACCGTATGGCGCGCGTAGTGGACTTCGGCCCCCTTGGGGATGAGGCGTTTGCGGCCTTTCTGGCGGCGGCGGCGGAGAATTTCACGACCGCCTTTTGTTTTCATGCGGGCGCGGAACCCGAACTGGCGTTTGCGGGTGCGTTTCGAAGGTTGGTACGTGCGTTTGGGCATGGCGGTCAGTCAGTCAAGGCTGGAGCGGATCCGGCCGGGGCAATGCCTGGCCGGGGGAAAAGGGGTGGACGTTATGAAGGGCACGCAGATTGTCAAATGCGGAAGGTGAAACATCCGGCGGCCGGGCGGCCGGTCCGCGTGTTCAGTCCAGATCCATGCCGAGTTCGAGGAGGGCGGCCTGGATTTCGGTGTAGAAGCGGGAGGTCAGGTAGGGTTTGAGGTTTTCGGAGGCGAGCAGGGCGATGATGGCGGCGAGGCTTTCGACTTCCGGAAAATTGTAGCGGGCCTGCATGACGAGACGGGCCTGGTTGAGGGCGCCGTACCACAGGTCGATGTGGTCGGCGGGGATGACGACCTCGTAGGTTTCGGAGGTGGCCGGGGAGTCGTCGGGATCGTCTTCCGGATCGCCGCCCGGCGGTTCTTCGCGGAGGCGGGAGGTGGTGGCGGGCGGCGGGGACTCGCGGCGGGCGCGGCGGAGGTCGTCGGCCACGCAATCGAGCTGGCGGGTGAAGTCGGCGCGAAGATCGGGCACAATGTGGTCGTTCCAGTCGTTGACGATTTCGTCCTCGGTATCGTCCATCGGCGTGCGGACCGGCGACTGGTACAGGCGATCCTCGGCGTCCGGGGAGCCGGCGGTGTCGGCGTGGAGCGGGATCTGGTGGAGCAGCCGGAGCTGGGCGGCCGGGAGGCGGCTGAGGACGAGTCCTTTGGACTTGATGCGGCGGATCTTCATGGGGGCCGGCTCAGGTGTCGCGCGCCATGGCGGCGTTGAGCTGATGGCTGTGGAGTTGCTGGACGTAGAGTTCGGCCTTTTCGCGCTCGCCGCTCCAGACGATGCACTTTCCTTTCTGGTGCACGTCGAGCATCATTTTTTCGGCTTTTTCGCGCGGGTACCCGAAGATGCGCATGATGACGAAGGTGACGTAGCTCATGAGGTTGACCGGATCATTGTAGATGGTGACGATCCACGGACGATCCAGTGAATCGTCCGTGTCGGTGTCGACCTCGGGGCGTTCCAGGGTCTTGGTGGCTGAGGACATGGCGGCATGATACGGGTGGGGCGGCGCATTTCAAAATGGTGGTCTGACAATTTCGGGCGGATTATAGAATGGGCGAGGCCGGGTCCGTGGCGTCCTGGCATCCCGGAGTCCAGCCGTCCTCGGTGACGATGGCATGCACCGGGCGGTCATGGGGGGCGGCAGGGAGATCGGGCAGGATCTGGCAGGCGAACGCGATGCCGATGCGGAGGGTGCGCGCCGGCAGGGCGGCCAGCCATCGGTCGTAGTAGCCGGCGCCGCGGCCGAGGCGCATGCCCCCGGGCGCGAATCCGAGGCCTGGAACGAGGGCGAGGTCGATTTCGGCGGGCTGGACGAGCGGGCATGCCACCGGATCCGGCTCCCACAAGCCGTGAGGCCCCGGTCGGAGCGCGGGTGCGGGGCGTGTGCCGGCGGGGGCGTCGAGGGGCGGCGGCAGCGTGTCCGCGGGCACCCGGTGGAAGACCATGGATCCCGGCCCGGTGAGGCGGGGCACCGCAAGTTGGGCGCCGGCTTTCCAGGCATGGCCATGGAAGGCGGCGAGATCCGGCTCGGTAGGCAGGGCGAAGAACGAAGCGATGAAGCGGCCCGCCGGATGCGGCTCGAACTCGATCAGCCGGGCGGCGATGCGCGCGGAGGCCTGATCGCGATCGCACGCGCCGAGGGCGCGCAGCCGGACGCGCAGCGCGCGGCGTACCGCGATTTTTGTGTCGTCACTACTGAAAGCCCCGAATTGCAAAGCACATTATATTCTCTTAGTGGTCCGCATCCGCCAAGCTCCGACCGGCGGAACGACCCTTAGCCGCAAGCCATCCACCTGTGACACCCCGTTCCCGCCAAGGCACCCTCTCGCGCCTGACCGACTCCCTGCGCGACAAAGCCGCCGGCCTGCGCAACGGCACAGGATCCAAAGATGACGAGCACGGGCACCGCATCGGCCTTTCGCCGAGCCCGGGCTGGGGCCGCCGGAACGTCGAGTTCATCGGCAAAGTGCTCATTCCGCATGTGGTCAAGCGCCGCCGCGGCCGCGAACGCCGCCTCGAAGCGATGGACGTGCCGGCCGGAAAAGCGCGCCTCATCTGGATCGGCCACGCCTCGTTCCTCGTCCAGATGGCCGGCCTGAACATCCTCATCGACCCCGTCTGGGCGCCTTGGCTCGCGGTGGTCAAACGCGCCCACATGCCCGGCCTCACGCTCCACGAATTGCCGCGCATCGACCTCGTCCTGATCAGCCACGCCCATCACGACCACCTCGATGTCCCGACGCTCGAAGCCATCAGCGACGGCCAGCCGATCGTCGTGCCGCAAGGAGTCGGCAGCCTGGTCAAGCGGCGCGGGTTCGGCGCCGTGGTCGAGATGAAGAAGTGGGACAGCGTGCGCATGGGCGAACTCGACGTCATGTTTACACCGGCGCGCCATTGGGGCGCCAGGTACGTGCACGATGTGCACCGCGGGTTCGGCGGGTTCCTGCTGCGCCAGCCGGAAGTCGAATCGTTCACCGGCGGCGCCGCCACGACCGTCTACCACTGCGGCGACAGCGCCTACTTCGACGGTTTTCACGAAATCGGCAAGCGCCACCCGATCGACGTCGCGCTCATCCCGATCGGGGCCTACCGGCCGGTCAGCGGCCGCGGCGTGCATATGAATCCGGAGGAATCGCTGGCCGCCTTCCGAGACCTCGGCGCCAGGCGCATGGTCCCGATGCACTACGGAACGTACCCGCTCACCAGCGAACCGCTCGACGAACCACTCCACCGCCTCATGCGCGCCAGCTCCGCCAACGGCATGCGCCATCTCATCGATGTCCTCGAGCCGGGAGAGACGAAGGTGTATTGATGGGGCGTTCGTCATTCGTCATTCGTCATTCGTCATTCGTCATTCGTCACTGGTCACTGGTCACTGGTCACTGATCACTGGTCAGAGGTTGGGCTTCAGTAATCCGAACTCGATGATCAGTGTTCGGGGGAACGGAAGGCGGGCTCTTCACGCCCGTTGCAGCCTCCGTTCCCGCCTGTCCCCCTGCTCATGGGCAAGGCTCAGGGAGGCTGTTGAACGGACGCGTTGGTCTGGACCGGCTTCAGCCGGAGCCGGCAGTATCATGCGGAATCCTCTTCCGCACCCCCAGGGCCAACGGCCCGGCGCCATACCAGCCTGGGGCATCGCCCCAGGAATGGCCGCCACACAATAATAAAGGGC
>CAZYHO010000182.1:0-8955 GCA_964647495.1 uncultured Akkermansia sp.
CGACCTCGGGCGTCGGCGCCTCGAGCACGGGAGGCGACTGGGGATCGCCTCCGCTGCCGTCGACCCGCGTCTGGTTAAAAAACGCGAGCAGGCTGAAGTAATCGCGCTGCGAGATCGGGTCGTATTTGTGGTCGTGGCAGCGGCAGCAGTTGAACGTGGCAGCGAGCCAGACGGTCGCCACGGTCTCGGTCTGGTCGAAGAGGTATTCGATGCGGTTTTCCTCCGGGATGCGGCCGCCCTCGCCGTTGATCATGTGGTTGCGCAGGAATCCGGTGGCGAGTTTCTGCTCGTGCGTGGCGCCGGGAAGCAGGTCGCCCGCGATCTGCCACACCGTGAACTGATCGTACGGCAGGTTGCGGTTGAAGGCGTCGATCACCCAGTCGCGCCACGGCCACATCGTGCGTTCGCTGTCTCCCTGGTAGCCGTTGGAATCGGCGTACCGCGCGGCCTCCAGCCACTCCCACGCCAGGCGCTCGCCGAACCGCGGCGAGGCCAGCAGCCGGTCGACCACGCGCTCGTAGGCATCCGGCGAGGCATCGGCCAGGAAAGCATCGATTTCCCCGGGCGCGGGAGGCAGGCCGGTCAGGTCGAGCGAGACGCGCCTGAGCAGCGCAGCCGGCGCCGCTTCGGGCACCGGGGTCAGACCCTCTGTGGCCAGGCGCGCGCGGACAAAGGCATCGACGGGATTGCGGCCGCCCTCGGCGAGCGGTGGCACGTCCGGGCGACGCGGTGGATCGAAGGCCCAATGCCGCCCCCACGGAGCCCCGGAGTCGATCCAGCGGCGCAACACCGCGATCTGCCCGGGCGAAATCTTGTGATTCGACGTCGGCGGCGGCATCGCATCATCGGGATCGCCGGACGTGATCCGGCGGATGATTTCGCTGCCCGCGCTGTCATGCGGTACCACCGCGAGGGCGCCACTCTTGCCGGCCGCGTACGCCCCGCCGTCGGCGATGTCCAGCCGCAGCCCGCCCTTGCGCGCATTTTCGTCCGGACCGTGACACGCAAAACACGCGTCCGACAAAATCGGCAGCACGTCCCGCGCAAACGTCACCTCGTCCGCCGCACGCCCAATGGCCGCCAAACCCGTCAACACCGCCCAGAACAACACCGCCCGCACACACCCCACCCGCCGCCGCCCGGCCAACGCCCGGACACGCGCCGGCATCTCCCGGCCGGCCACACAAAGACACTCATCCATCACCCACACGCTATCCGCCCGCCTCTCCCCTGCAATTCGCTCCCGCCACCAACCGGCACTCGGGAAATCACTGAATGGGCCCTTGGGGCTTATGACCCCGATGCGCCTTCTGCAAGGAACATGGTTCACGGAGCATGGGGCATGGGGCATGGGGGCGCCACGTTCCGCGCACCATAGGTTTCATCAACCACATAAGCACCTTGGCCTATGTGCAAATCCCATAAAAAACATTAACGATGGATACGAAAAGTATTGAAATTATAGATGGCGGCGTGTATCCTGTGCCCGATTGCGTCCACTTCCGTCGCGTTTCAGGATTTCTCAAAGTTTCTCAATTATGCCAATCATGAATGATTCGAATCAGAACAACGGCACGGGGGGAGTCCCGTCGTTTCCCTTTCAGGAGGTCTCATCGGCAGCGCGCAAAGGGACGCAGCCGGGCGGGCAGCCCGATTTCGAAGGCTTGCGGGCGGCATTGGATGCGGCCGTGCGGGCGCTGCGTTCGTTTCAGGATTATGTGGGCGTACTGGAGCGGCAGCAATGGTCGGCGCCACGTCCGGCCGATGGCGGTGAGCGAGGAGATCAGGCGCCCGAAGGCATCCGGACTTCGGCCGGAACGGCGGCCGGAACAGTTCCAGGTCCAGCCGTGCCACCGCGCGGAGTGTTTCCACTCGGCCAATGGGAGGCTGGTGGAGGTACGCGGGCGGCATTGTCGAGGCAGCAGCAGACGCAGTTGGACGAGGCACTGGCCAGGGCGTTCGCTAGCGATACCGGACCCGATGCAAGCTCGACGCCGGCCGGGACTGGCGCGGGTGGCCGATCGCACATCGTGGCCTCGCCGCCGATTTCAAGCGCCGGAGGAGACGCCGGAATCGCGTTCGCAGAGCCAAATCGTCATCCATCCCGATTCGGGAGCGGGACCGCGGCTGCCGCCCCCGCCGTTCCCCCCGCCCCCGTCGGCGGGCCATCTCCTTTGTCGCGGCCGGCGCCGGCGCCGGCGCCGCCGTCTTTGCTGGCTGCCGCGCCGCCTCTCCCACCTCACTTCCTGCCCTTCACGCCTCCGCAGGATCAGCCTGTCCCCTTCCAGGCGGATGCCAATCCGGTCCTGCTCCCATCGGCAGCCGTGCTCGTTTCGGGGCCCGCACCACCGCCGGCCGATCCTGTGGCGCCTGTCCCGCCGCACACCGAACCGCGTGTCCTCGCCCCCGTCGCGCCTGCGCCCGAACCCGAACCGGCTTGGCCAGGCCCGCCGCTTTTCGGAGCCGCCCAGGCGTCCACCGCGCCCTTTCGCGTCGTCGAGCCCCCGCCGGTCATCCTTTCCACCACCGCCCCGGAAAAAACCATGGGCGCCCTGAATCCTCCTCCCTGAATCCTCCTCCAGCCCTGCTTTCTCATCCGTAATCACCGGCCTGGACGACCGATTCGAGATGAAAGCAACCCCGCCGCGCGCACGGTGATCAACCGCGGACCGGACGGGGCCCCCTGATTGAGCGGTTGCCACAACGCCGCCTCGCCGGCGTCGGCCGACAGCCCCCTCGCCCACTCCACCACTGCCTCGAATTCCTCCATGCCCCCAGGGTGGCCCGGATAGGCGGCCACGGTGAGTACGCCCCGCTCGCCGAGCATCGGCAGCAGCGACCGGAGCGCCGCCAGCGTGCTTTCGGGCCGTGTGGTCAGAGAGCGATCGCCTCCGGGGAGATAGCCCAGATTGAATACCACCGCGCACAACCGCGGAACCCCGGCCGCCAACAGCGCGGGCCTCACGCTTTCATGGCCGATGTGATGAAGGTGGAGGTTCGCTTTCGGACCGGACTCGTCCTCCCATCGCCGGCGCGTGGTATCCAGCGCTTCGGCTTGCACGTCGCAGGCATGTACCTGGCCCTCAGGCCCGAGCAACCGCGCCAGAAACAGCGTGTCGTGCCCGCGGCCTGCCGTTGCGTCCAGCGCGCAACCGCCCGCGGCCACATGCTGGAGGAGAAAATCGTGAGCGGTCCGGACGGCGGGGGTCATGCGACACGATGACGGCGCCTCACCCGTGGCTCAAGCCACACCTCGGCATTGCTCCCGCCCCCTTTTGCGGCACATTGAGCGGAGTGGGCTGCCGTGCTGCCCGCAGATCGCTCCACTTCCTCGTCCCCATGCTTTCTTATCAGTTCGTCTTCTTCATCCACGGTCTGGTCTGTTCCGTGCCGTTCCTCATCTGGTACTACCGGCGCCATCCGCATCCCGGGTTCCGGCCCAGGATCGGGGAAATGGCCATGATGGTGCTCTTTGCCATCCTTCTCAGCCTCGGCGGCTCGATGCTCATCGGAGGATTGATGGATAATCCGGGAAAATTCAGCCCGAACGGCGCCTTCAACAAGGCGCAGTCGAAACCCGACCGGTAGGATCCGGCGCCGGCGCCGGCGCCGGCACTCAGACCCAAGCCGCCTTTTCCCCGCACCGGTGGCCCCTGCCAGCCCATGGCATGGCCGTGATGCCCGACGCGCAGGGGTCCAGATCCTCTGGCCATAAAAACTCCCCCGCCTCCTCGAATCGCCGATCGCACTCCAGCCACCACGAACGCAACAACCCTTGCGCCACGCGCGGCAATATCAGTTCCCGCCTCATCCATTCGACACAGTGCCGATCTTCCTCAAGCGCTGCTGCCACCAAGCCTTCCGGCATCTCCGGCATCACGACCTCGATCGCCCCAAGATGATGCATCGCCCTCTGGCACGACGACAGTTGCCAGCCGCCCCCCGCATTCTCCCGCCGCACCACGACGTACTCCGCGTCGTCGCGCATTTGCCCGGCCAATTGCAGCAAACTCTGCTCCGCCTGCACCCCCCCGTTCAACACCGCCAGCAATGTCACCGTGCAATCCACTTCCGCCAGGATCTCCGGCAAATCACTCCGCACATACGAGTCGACCAGCACCCCGGCATCACCAGTCGCCACATCCAACATCACCAGCGGCGCCCCGTCCAGCCAGCCTATGACCTCGTCCTCGCTCAGCCGCGTCCCCATGTCCAGAAAACGCGAACGCCCGGGGCCGCTCGGCTGCTCCGCCGCGCTGTGCCACCGGCTGTGCCCGAGTCCCTTGTTCCGCCAGGTGCTCTGAACCAGCTCGCAGGCGGTCGTGCGTCCAGTCCCCGGCGCGTCGCTCAAGCTGAGAACAATCTTTTTCACGGGTTGAATCAGTTTGGATTTTATAGAATATCTTATAATCGGAATGATTCAAGTAAAAATTCGGTATTCTTCGACTATCAGCCATTTGTACCCGTCTTTCGGACGCGAATTGGCGGTCGCGCCGCGATCGTGGTATAGGATGGGCCTGTGCGAGTGGCGATGGTGTATCACCAGATGATCGGGCGCGGCGGACTCGAGAAGTACGTGCTCGGGTTGGCCGCCGGACTGCGCGCTCGCGGCCATGACGTGAGGCTGGTCACGGCCCGGACCGATGAGGCGGCCGAGCAGTTGGGGCTGGAGGTCACCCGCGTGGACCTGCGCGGAGTGCCCAAATGGGCGCGGCTCGCGATTTTCGCACGGCGGACGGCGGCGGCGCCCTCACGCGAGGGAGAAGTGGTGCTCGGCTTCGGGCGCACCTGGCGACAGGACATCCATCGGGCCGGCGGCGGCTGCCACGCCCTGTACTCGCGCCTCCTGCCCTGGTGGCGCCGGTGGAGCCCGAAAAACCGGATCGAGCTGGCTCTGGAGCGTCGGCTGTACCGAGGGGAGCACACCTCGTGCTTCGTCGTCAACGCCGGCCCCGTGGCGGCCCAGTTGCGGCACGAATACGGCGTGCCGGGCGACCGCATCACCGTGATCCACACGGCGGTCGATACGGAACGATTCTCGCCTTCACCCGAAGCTGCCGCCAGGGGGACAGACCCTCTATACGCCCCCGACCGGCCACCGATCCTCCTGTTCGTTTCGTCCAGTCACCGCCGCAAAGGCCTGCCCGCGCTGCTCCAGGCCCTCGCAGCCGTCCCCGATGCCGGCCTGTGGATCGCCGGCAGCCCGTTGCCCGCCCGCATGCGACGCCTCATCGCCCGCTCGGGCCTGGCCGGACGCGTCCGCCTCTGCGGCGAACTGACCGACCTCGTCCCGCTCTACCGCCAGGCCGATTGGTTCATCCACCCGACCCTCTACGACGCCTGCGCCAATACCGTCCTCCAGTCGATGGCCTGCGCCTTGCCAGGCCTGATCTCCATCGCCGACGGCGCCTCCGAATTCATCCGCGACGGCGAAAACGGTCTCCTTCTCCCCGAACCCGCCAACCCCCTCCTCCTCGCCACATCCATCCGCCGCGCCCTCGACATCGCCCCGCCCCGGCGCGCCGCCATCGCCCGCGCCGCCCGCGCCACCGTCCTCCCTCTCACCTGGGACACCCACCTGGCCGCCTGGGAACAGCTCTGCCACCGCGTCCTCAACGAATCTGCCGCCCGGGTGCAGCCCCCCGCGCACCATGAAGCTCCGGGGACAGTCCCTCTATAAACACTCCATACCCCCCAAACAAAAGACGGCGCCCGCTCGGGACGCCGCCTCACATCGGCCGGAGCACGCATCGACGCCTGCCCCGGTCCGCCGTTGATCCGGCCGTTACTGGACCTGGACCTCGACCTGGCGCGGTTTCGCTTCTTCGCGCTTCGGCAGCACTACATTGAGGACACCGTCCTTGAAGCTGGCGGCCACCTTGTCGCCGGCCGCGTCATCGGGCAGCCGGAAGCTGCGTGTGAAGCTGCCGTAGGAGCGCTCGACGAGGTGGACTTTGGTGTTGTCGGTTTTCTTTTCCCACTTCCGCTCGCCGCGGACGGTCAGAACACCGTCTTCCACGGTCACCTTCACCGCGTCTTTCGACACGTCCGGCAGGTCCGTGGTGATGGTGTAGGCAGATTCGTCTTCGGTAATGTCGACCTGAGGCAGCCAAGGCCGGCTTTCCCCCTGACGCGACACTCCCGCCTGGCCAAACAGGCGGTTCGCAAGGGCGTCGAACTCACGGAACGGATTGTAGATGGAGAGTGTGCTCATGGTGTTTTGATTCGGTTATTGTTGGTTGATTCGGCGGCAAGCACCGCCACAACGAACCCATCCGCTCAATCCATGCCAATCGGAATTTCGTGTGATGTATATTCGTTATTATAAATGATTTATGACGTGGTCTGTCTGAACTCCAAGAATTGGCTGCGTGCATCGGATAGGGACGTTTTGTCTCTATCGTCTATAGGCGCGGAATCACGTAAAACATACGAGCAATATATTCACAATCAATGATTAGCGGATCATCATCACATGAGCGAACAGCGTGTGGAACGTGAGGCATAACTCATTGATGATAAATAACAAAACCAAATAATGCTCACTCATTCGCAGCCATGCACCTCTCTGCCACACCAAAATGCGCCATTATGACCCATTTTTCCCCATCCTTCCCCGTGCCCTGCCCCCTCTTCCCGCTCTTGCCTTCACCTCAACGCAGCCACGGCGGAATCCGGCGTATACAGGCTGTGGAGGCGCGCGTCGCCCGGGGCGATATCGCGCCACACCGGGACATCCAGCGTGAGCCGGACCAGGGCCGCGGCGGGCAGCTCGAGGACTGTCGGCTGCCCGATGAGCCAATCCGCGCAGTGGCTGATCGACGGGTTGTGGCCCACGACGATCACACGCCGCCAGGTTTCCGGGAACTCGCGGATGAGGCATGCGGGGCCATCCAGCGGGGCTTCATAGAGCCGCGGTTCCAGCACGACACCCGGTGGCTTCGCCGGCCAGGCGAGGGTGAGCGATTCGGCGGTATCGACGGATCGGGGGGCCGGGCTGGAAACGATGGCATCCGGTTTCGGGCACATCCGCCTCAACCACTGGACCAGCGCCGCCGCCTCGCGCTTCCCCTCGGATGTCAGAGGCCGGTCAAAATCCGTGCCCCCGGCATTCTCGAAGGCCGCCTGGGCATGCCTGACCAGCCAAAGTTCGCGGTGGCTCATGGATCGGGAGGCGGCGGGGTGAGGCGAAAACCGTAGGGGGCTCCGTTTTTCGGGCCGTCATGGATGATGATCCCCTCGATTCCTGTCGCCGACTGGCTGAGCACCAACAAGGCTTCGGCCTTCGCATCCGATTCGCCCGCCACCTCACCCAGGCCGCCCAGCCGCGTCACACCCCCGTCCGGACCGGCCCAATGCCACAACTCGTATTTGGCGCCGGACGCCGAACGCCCGCTGCCCGGTCCGCCCGACGGCCCCACCACCACCAGAAAGCCGCGCTCGCCGTCCAGGGCCGCGAAATCCCGGATGCCTCGCCCGTTTCCGAACGGGAGCGCATGATGGCGCAGCACCGCCTTCCCGGCAAACAGCTCCTGGATCCCCACCTCCACAACGGCCGCCTTCCCTTCCCGCACCGGTGCGCGCAGCCCCAGAAACAACTGCCCGCCGCGCTCCGCCAATCCCTCGATGTCCAGGCCATTCGCTTCCGCCGGGAGGTTCAGGAACGGCGACACCACCGGGTCGGCCGCCAGCACGGCCCGCAGGTCCGCCTTCGCCACAGCCTGCGGTTGCGGGCGGCCCGAGGCATCCACCGGCAGCTTGAACACATACCCCCGCTCCCTCTCGAACTCCCCGCCTTGCCGGGTCAACGCCTGCGACCCGGTCAGAAAATACGCGCGTTCGCCCACCGATGCCGCCGCGCCCTCCAGATCGATTTCAGCCCCCTTGCCGGGCAGCAAGGGCAGCGGCTCCAGGACCGTCAGCGTTCGTTTCGCCACGTCCACCGCCATCCGCTGCGCGGCCCGTGTTTCGTCGCTCGCCACGATGGCCTCGGTCGCTCCAAGCGCCGCCGCCGCACTGAGGTTCTTCCCCTTGGCGAAGTCTCCGCGCACACTCCACGGCGCCCCCCACTCGAACTTCCAATCGGCCACGGAAGAATCCGCCACCGCCGCCGGCGCCAGCAGCAAGAGCGGCCCCAGAAATGCAAAGTGTCTCCTCGTCATCAGATCAATTCAGGGATGGCTCTCATCGCGACAACTGGTTTCTCCGCCAAAGCGTCACCACTGCGCCACTTTGTGCCGTCAAATTGCCCGCTCGCCCCCGCTCTCCCCGATGGAGCCCCACCGGTCTCGCACCACCCGGCTCCCGAAATCATCCGAGCCCGGTTAGTCAAAGCGCCGAACGGTCGAGAGGAAATCGATGCACGCTTTTTTTCTTGCAATGTGCTGAACGAAATGGCACATGTTGACCGCATCGGAATGCGGCTCGCCCGCTTCCTCGACTGTGGACGCAGTGGCAGCGCAAGTTGTACACGGTCCATTGCCCCGTTGTCGGACTGGGAGGGCCGGCAGCGGGGCTCTTTTTTTAGGGAATTCGTGCGCCAATCCAGTGGTCAGTGGTCAGAAGTCGGAGGCCGGAAATCAGGGCCGCACCCGGAAGCCGGAGACCACAGGGCAAGCCCCATCGACCACCACCCGGCATTCCCCCATGGGGGGCGGCGTGAACGTCGCCGAAACCGGGCGGCTTACGGTTCGGCGTCGCAGCGGCGCCCCAAACCCGCTGCCCATGTAGCTTGGCGCAGGTCCGCGACCAATGACGAATGACCAACGCCCCAACGAATTCCCGAAATCTCTCCTTGCCATCCTGCCGCCCCGGCTTAATTCCATTCTCCCTCGCGACAAGACTGGTCCCACCCATCCCACTCCCCTTTTCCCCCAGACGGCTTGGTAGCTCAGTCGGTAGAGCAGAGGACTGAAAATCCTCGTGTCGGCGGTTCGATTCCGTCCCAAGCCACCA
>CAZYHO010000183.1:0-8940 GCA_964647495.1 uncultured Akkermansia sp.
CGGCGAGGAATTTTCCGATGCGGTCGGTGGCGAGGCAGAAGGCGAATCCGGCGGCCTCGGGGAGACGGTGGTCGTTGAGGCGCACGGTGGTGTCGCCGCTGGCGGCGGCCACTTCGTCGCCTGCGCCGATCCAGCCGACGGCGCTGACTTCCTTGGAGAAGGACGTGTTGTTGCCGGTTTGCCGGGCGTCGGGCACATCCCAGGTGCGCAGTGATTTATCGGCGCCGCTGGTGGCCACGGCCAGGCCGTCGCCGCGCCAGGCGATGCCGAGGACGTGAGCGGCATGGCCTTCGAGGGCGGCCACCGGTTCGCCATCGGCGACGCGGAACAGGCGGGCCCAGCGGTCGCTGCCGGCGGTGGCGAGCAGGGAGTCGTCGGGCGAAAAGGCGAGGGAATTGACCGTATCCGAATGAGGATTCGCGAGGACGAGCGCGAGCGAGCCGTCGTGGGTGTGCCAGAGTTTCACTTCGCCGCCGCGGGACGGGATGCCGCCGCCGGTGGCGAGCAGGCGGGCGTCGGATGAAAAATCGAGCGCCGCGACGCGATCGCCGAAGACCGAGGGATCGTCCGCGGCGCCGAGCGTGCGTTCGTGTTTCCAGCCGCGGCGCGCGGGAAATATCGCCGGCTTCTTGTCTTCGCGGATGCCCGCCAGCCTGCCATCCGACGGCGCGATGACCCGCGCGGCCGCCTCGGCGGCATCGACGAGCGCGCCGCTTTCCAGGCTGTGCCATTGCAGGCGGCCGCCCTCGACCGCGAGGACGACGGTGCGACCGTCGCCGAGCACGGCGGCGGAGTGGATCGCGGGGAACGGTGGTGGTTTTCGCGCGGATTCCAGCGCCGCCTCGGCTTCGGCGAGCGCGGTGCGGGCGGCGGCGTGCGCGGCCTCGGCGGCGACCTGCGCGTGCAGCGCCTGGCCCGCGAGCCGCACTCCCAACTCCGCGTTGGTGCGCGCATCGAGAAAGGCGCGTTCCGCCGATTGCGCCTCCTTCGTCGCTTTGTCCGCGGTTTCCTTGCGTTCGTTGTCGTCCGGCTGATTGCGCACGGCTTCGGCGGCCAAGCCGGCCGCGGCGAGTTTCCGCTGCCAATCGGCGCGCGCCTTTTCCATGGTTTCGTGAGCGGTGCGCGCCGCGTCGCTTTCGCGTTTCGCGGATTCGGCCGCCGCCGTGGCGCGCGCCTGCCGGCCATCGGCGTGGCGTTTGGCCGCCTGGAACCGGCTCTCGGCTGTGGCGATCGCCGGCTGGCCCGGGTGCTCGCATGCGATGTCGCGGACCGGCGTGCCGGTGGCCGCATCGAGAACATGCAGCACCGCATCGCCGAATCCCCAGAGAAGTTGCGGGCCGGCCGGATCGAGCGCGGTGAGCACGGCGGGTGCGCGGTCGCCGAGCCGCACCTCGTGTTCCGGCGCCGGATCGTCCGGCGGGGCCGCGGACGAGAACGGATAGATGCGGAGCACGCCGTCGCTTCCGGCCGCCGCGATCGAGGCGCCGGCATTCGCGAAAGCGAGCGCGGCCACCGGCGCCGGCGAGTCCGCCGAAAACACGACACGCCGCTCGCTCGCCGACCACACACGCACGCTGCCGTCATCCGCCGCCGAAACCAGGAACCGCGCATCCGGGGAAATCGCCACCGCTTTCACCGGCGCCGCATGGTCCGTCAATTCGATGAGTTCCGGGTTTTCCGCCGCGGCATCCCAGAAGAGCACGCGGCCGGTGGCGTCGCCCGCCGCCGCCAGCGAGCCGCCCGTGGCGAAACACAGCGCCGCTTCCGGAAGCGCCGTCGATTCCCGCAGCGGTCGAAACACCTCGCGCCGCCACAGCCGCACCGTGCGATAGCCGCCCGTGGCCAGCAAACCCTCAGAGCCGAACGCCACCGCCATCACCGCGTCCCGGTCCGCCACCGGCTGCCCGCCGTAGATCTCGGCCTCCGCGAGCGCGGGATCACCCAGAAATCCGAGCGACACACCGGTCGACAGCTCGACGACTTCGACGCGGTTGCCGCGAGCGGCCGCCGCCAGCACGCCGCCCGGCGACAGCGCCGCCGCGGTCACCGGCGTCACGCGCCCGGGAAACGGACGCCACACGATGGCGCCAATCGCCGCCGCCGCCGTCGCTCCATCACGCGCGCCTTCGTCGATCCACCGCTTGAGCAGGCCCAGCTCATCCGGTGTGAAATTCGACGCGTTCACTTTATTGCCAGCCGGGGGCATCGTCGGCTCCTCGAGGTGCGCGGCCGTTTTCAGGATCAGGCTTTCGCCGCTGCGTCCGGCCACGGCGGCCGGTCCGCTGTCTCCGCCTTCGAGGATGGCCGCGGGCGACTCCAGGTTCAATCCGGCCTTGGACTGCGTCGTGTTGTGGCACGCCAGGCAGTTGCGCTGCAACACGGGATACAGATCATTCGCGAAATCGACCGGCGTCTCGCGCGACACGTCCGCGATCGGCAAGGCGGCGGACGCGGCGGTCACGGCGGACGCGGCGGTCACGGCGGCGGCGGCGACGAAAACGATCGCCGCGGCATCCAGGGCGGCGTCCAGGGCGGCAGGAAAGATCCGGCGTTTCATGGCGTGACTTCGATGGCGATGTCCCGGCGCGTGGTGAGTTCCTCGCCATTCCACCGGCAGACGGTTTCGATCGCGCACAGATGGCGCCCGGGCGCGGCGTCACCGGCGCATTCGAGCGTGAGCACGCCGTCCACCGCCTCCTTGGCCACCGTGACAGCGGCCGCCTTCAGCCCGCGGGTTTCGGCCGGCGCGCTGAACCTGACCTCCACCGCTTCCGCGAAACCGAACCGCCGCTGCAAGCCGACCGGTACTTCGATCGTGCCACCGCGCGCCACTTCGAGCGCCCCGGCCATCTCGACGGCTACGGGAGACGGTTCGATCCTCACCAGGATCGGCGCCGAAAACGACGTGTCCCGCACGTCGCGCGCCGGCGCGCTTTCGTCCGGCTGCCAGTGCACCGTGCTCCGAGCGGCGGCGTACACGATCCATGTGCCGGGCACGAATTGATTCCCGTCCCGCCGCGTGAGCGCGAGGGAAAGCGTCGCTTCCGAGGCGTCACCGGCCGGTTTCGCGGGCTGCCACGCCCGCTGCCCCGGAAGCCCGGTCAACGCGGCCTCCCATTCGCCCTTGATGCCCTTGTGGCCGGGGCCGCGCACGAATTTGACAGGCACCTGGAGTGTGGCGCCTAACGATGTTTCAAATTCCGCCGCGCCCGCCGGCTCGACGCGCATCGGCACGCCGCCGTCCTCGCTGACCGCCAGCATGGGGCCGCCGGCGGTGAGCCGCAGATCGATCCGTTCGTTTCCGGCATCGCCGACACTCCAGCGCGGCGTCACTTCGCGGACCGGGCGCGAACAGCCGCCCGCGTGCGCGGCCAGATCGAGCGCTCCGCTCCACGCCGCGGCATCCGCACTCGCGTGCAGGACGACAAGCCCGGCCGAGCAACCCGCGGGCACGATGCATTCCGCCATGCTCACGCCGGCCGGCAAACCGGCCGCGCTGACGACCACCGGTTCGTCAAACCCGTCATGACGGATGACGGCGACGCTCAGCGCGGTGCTGCCGCCGCGCCGCAGCATCGGCGACCAGCGCATCAACGCGTTCGCATCGTTGGCGGGGCTCTCGGGCATCACGAGCACCTGGAAGTCCAGTTTCGGCGTGCGCAGCACCAAGCGATACCGGCCGCCGGAATTGAACCGGTCACTGACGAAAATGCGGTACGTGGCGCCGGCTTCGACATCCAGCCGGCCGGCCGGGTCGCGTGTGCCGAGCCGGAATCGTTCGGTGCCGTGCGGCGCGAGCGTGTCGTCGAATTCGCCGACCTGGCGCATCTGTTCCGCGCCCCGTTTGCCGCCTTCGTCGCGCGTCACCTGATGCACGACCATCATCGGGTCGGAAGCCACGCCCAGCCGGTGGCTGAGCACTTCGACGACGAGCGGCCCGGTGGCCTCGGCTGTGAACGCGAACCAATCGCGATCGAGGAGGCCATCGATTTCGCCGGGCACGACGACCGGCTGCGCGGCGGCCGGTGAGTCGTTCGGTTCGACTTCGGCGACGGCATCCCCGGGCTGAGGTGGCACGACGGCGCCGGCCAGTGGCACCGGGACCGGCAGCGCGGCGGCGTGCGTGCCGTCGGTGGAAATCGTGAGCCGGTAGACAAAACCCGGCCCGCCGCGCCACGTCGCGTCGCGCACTTCGATCAGATGCTCGCCGTCTGTCGCGGCGGTGAATTCGGTGAGCACGTCGCGGTCGAGCGTGCGGCGGGCGGTATGGATCTCGATGCCCGCCGGATCGCGAACGCTGAGCACCGCGTTGAGCGGCGAATCGATCCTCTGGGCCGCGCAGTCGATGTGCAATACCTCCCCCCGGCGCAGCGCGACCTTGAAGAAATCCGATGCCTCCCCGTCCGCCACGCCGTTGACCGTGACCGGCAGCGTGAGCGCCGCCGCCGTGTCGGCCGTGCGATTGTTCGCGGGTTCCACGATTTCCGGCAGCGTGCCGACCACGAAGACAGCCGGCGCGGAAATGCCGTGGCGCCCCGCGGCGCGCACCTCGTGCACACCCGATGGCGCGCCGCCTTCGATCGTGACCACAAACTTCAATCCCTCGACGTGAGCCGCCGTCACGCCGGGATGCGAAAAGTGAAGCGCGCACACGTCGTCCAGGTCCGCACCAGCCAGGGTGATCTCGCATTCGCGGCCCGCCTGCCCGCCAAGCGGCCACACGCCGTCGAGCCGCGCCGTCGGAAGTTGTGCATGGCATGCGCCCGCCGCCAGCAGCAGGCCGGCGATCGCGGCGGCGGCGTTCCCGGCCGGCGCCCGCCGTGCGCGCCGCCGCCGCGTCCATCCGTCCAGCAAACCGCGGCGCATACTCAATGGTTAAAGAGAAACTCCTTGGAGTTGATGAGCGTCCAGACCAGATCCTCCCAGGCCGCCGGGGTTCCTTGTTTGGACGCGAGATAATCGGCCGCCCGGCGCGTCTCGTCGTCGGTCGCCGGCCGCGCATAGGCGATGAGGAACAGCCGGCGCACGCGGTCTTCGACGGAGGCGCCGTCCGCGGCCAGCGACGACGCGCGGCCTTGCGGACTGGTCAGCTTTTCCTGCACGCCCTTCGAATTCAGAAGGTGCAGCACCTGCGCGAGACTGCTGTCCTGCGTCCGTTCGCACTCGCACGCGCTCGCGTTGTCGGGCCGGCCGAAGACGGTCAGGAAATAACTCGACGCGTTGAAGGAATCGTCGGGCAGGGCGACCGCGCGCGACCCGGCGGGGCGTCCCGAAAATTTTGTAGGCACACCGGTCACGGTGTCGATGGCGTCGAGCAACACTTCGGCGGGCAGGCGTCGCGGGAAAAAGCGGCTGTAGTTCTGGCGGTCGCCCGCGTTGTGTTCGTTCGGTTCGCTGCTCAACTGGTAGGCGGTGCTCGTGCAGAGGGCGCGGACGAACGCCTTGAGGTCGTAACCGCTTTCCACGAAGCTGGCTGCCAGCGCGTCGAGCAGCGCCGGGTTCGATGCCGGGTTGGTGAGGCGCAGGTCGTCCTCCGGTTCGACCAGGGCGCGATGGAAAAAATGCTTCCAGTAGCGATTGGCGAGCGTGCGCGCGAAGAACGGGTTTTCCGGCGCCGTGAGCCAGGCGGCGAGCGCCGGGCGCGGATCGTCCTGCGGTGTGAGCGGGATCGCCTCTCCGCCGAGCGGCGTCGGTTTGACCGGCTTGCGGGTCTTGGGGTTTTCGGCGGAGGCCTCGCGCCACTGGTGGACGACAGCCTGCTCGCCGGGCTCGTCGGCCGGTTTGCGGCCGAGCGTCGAGAAGAACGCCATGAAGCCGTAGTAGTCTTGCTGGCTCCATTTCTCGTACGGATGGTGGTGGCACTGGGCGCATTGCAGCCGCTGGCCGGCGAAGACCTGCGCGATGTCTTCCATTTGCTCCTGCGGCTTGGTCACCGCGCGGTACCACGCGGCGGGCGGGTTCGCGCTCACGCTGCCCGTCGCGGCGATCACGCTCGTCACGACGCGGTCGAACGGTGTGTTGCGGTTCAGTTGATCGCGCACCCACGCGTGAAAGGCATACGTGACGTGGGCCGGCGCGCCCTCGCGGCGGTTGCGCAGCAGCGAGGCCCACTTGCCGGCGAAGTAGTCCGCGTGGTCGCTGCCGGCCAGCAGGCGATCCACGGCGCGCGCGCGTTTGTCCGCCGCGGTTTCGGCGAGAAATGCCACGGCTTCCTCCGCGGTCGGCAGCCGTCCGGCCACGTCGAGCGTGACGCGGCGCAGGAAGGTCGGGTCATCGCAGAGGCCGCTGGGCGGCAGGCCGAGCGTGCGCAATTTCGCGAAGACATGGGCGTCGATGAAATTGCTCTCGGGCGGGAATTCGCCCGCCGGCGCGCCGAGCGGAATCGTGGCGCGAAAAACGCCGACATGCTCCTGATAGCGCACCATGATGGCGGCGTCTCCGGTATGCCGCTCGGTGGTGACGAGCCCCAGCGCGCTGACCTCGGCCATTTCCGGCGCGCCGCTCTCGTATTGCGCGATGCTTGTGATGTCGCGCCACGAACCGTCCGAATAGCGCGCGGTCACCTGGAGTTGCTGTGACGCCGCGGGATCGAGCAGTCGCTCGCCGGGAAAGACGGAGATGGCCACAGGGTGCGGCTCGTCGTGCTGGAGCGGCGGCATCCCTTGTTCCATCCAGCGGACGAGCGTGAGGTAGTCAGGCGAGCCGCGCACCAGGCGCGCACCGCCACCGTGTGGCATTTCGCCCGTGCCTTTCAACAAGAGCAGGCTGTTTTCCGGCGCGGCGGGAAAGAGCCGGCGGCCGCGCCCCTCGAGGACAAGGTGCTCGTAGTCCTCGTCCGGCTCGAAGCCGAGCAGCGAGAGCTTGAAGCCGTTCTGGCCTTCGCTCTTCCCGTGGCAGCCGCCGCCGTTGCAGCCGTACTTCGTGAGCACCGGCACCACGTCGTGCGTGAAACTCGCGTGCCGCCAGCCGGTCGCGCCGGTCACCGTGACCTGCAGGCTCGCCCGCACCCCGTCCGCGGAAGTCGCCGTCACAACGGCCACGCCGTCCGCCGCGGGCGACGCCACGCCGTCCGCCGAAACCGCCAGCACACCGGCCGGCTCGACCGACCAGGCCACCGCGCGTGTCGCGTCCCGGTCGCGGCCATCCGCGGTGCGTTCGGTGGCCACCAATTGCAGCGTGGCGTCGCGGCCCTCGAGCGCGGCCGGTTTTCCGTCTGGCGCGCCGCTGTGGAGGTGAAGCGTCGTTTGCCCCACCGCGGCAGGCGCCAAGGTCAGCAAGAGGAGGAGGCGCAGCATGCCGGTGAAATCCATTGGATTATGTGCCCGCGCTTCAGCCGACGAGTTCCGGCAGCGGCTTGTATGTTTCGTCCACGAGATAGCGCGGACGACCGTTGAGGTCGTTCACGGTGGCGGTGCGTGTGTCGATCCCCATGGAGTGGTACAGCGTGGCGAAGACCTCCTGGAAATCGACCGGGCGCGCGGTCGCCTCGCCGCCGAGGCGGTCGGTCGCGCCGATGACCTGGCCGTGAGTCATGCCGCCGCACGCGAGGGCGGCGCACGAAACGCGGGGCCAGTGGTCGCGGCCGGCATCCTTGTTGATCTGCGGCGTGCGGCCGAATTCACCCCATACCACCACCGACACGTCCTTGTCCAGTCCGGTCGCGTGCAGGTCGTCCACGAGCGCCGTCAGGCCGTTGTCGAGCTGCGGAAAGACCTCGCGCCCCTGCCCGAAGTTGTTGTTGTGCCAGTCCCAGCGGTTGAACCCGATCGTCACACACCGCACACCGGCCTCCACCAGCCGCCGCGCCATCAGGAATTGTTCGGGGCACTCGGGCCCGCCGTCGTCACGGCATTTCATTGTGCCGCCGCCATAGCGCGCGCGCACCGCGGGGTCTTCGCTTTCGAGGTTCAGCGCTTCGGCGAGCCGGCTCGACGTGAGCACGCCCATCGCCTGCTGTTGGAAAGCATCCATGGCCTCCAGCATCCCGCTCGCGTCGATGTCGCGCCGCAGCGTGTCGAAACTGCTCAGCAACGCCCGCCTGTCGTTCAGCCGGTCCAGTGAGATATCGTTCAACACGAGGTCGCTCGCGCCGCCGCCGTTCGGCTGGAATGGCGCGTGCGCCGGCCCCAGAAACCCCGGTTTCCCAGGGTCCGACCACGGCACATGCCCCATCTTCGGGGACAAGCCGACAAACGCCGGCATCCCGGGCGTCGCCTGCCCGTGCAGCCGCGAAACGTACGACCCGAGGCTCGGCCACCCGCCCGCCGGCTGGTTCTGGCTCGGCCGCCCGGTGAAACATTGGCTCGACGCGTGCTCGTCGGTCGCCCCCACCATCGACCGGATGATCGAAAACCGGTCCATCCGCGCCGCCATCTTCGGAAATAATTCGCAGATCTCGATCCCGGGCACCTTCGTTTTGATCGGCTTGAACTCGCCGCGGATTTCCGTCGGCGCGTCCATCTTCAGATCCCACATGTCCTGGTGTGGCGGCCCGCCCGGCAGAAAAATCATGATCACCGCCTTGTGGCCGCGCCCCGCGGCCGCGCCCGCACCGGTTGTTGATGCCTCCGCCTTCAGCACGTCCGCCAGCCCCATGCCCCCCAGCCCAAGCGCCCCAATGCGCAGGAATCCGCGTCGCGATACGCCGTCGCAGAAACGAGAAGTCCGGGATCCAGTGATGCGGAGCATATGTTGGCTGGGTTGAAATTCGGCGCCGCCGCGCAACCACGCGCATCCGCCACCTTCCGCCGATTATTTAAGGTTCCGCGCATTCCAGGTCAAGACACTCACCCTCAGGCAATGCCTGAGCCAACCCGCGGATTCAACCTCAGGGACGCGGCCATAAAAGATTCGCCAACTGGCGCTGATTCCCTGGAGCGCGACGGCAGCGCCGCCCCGTATGGAGCCCCGTATGGAGAGCGCGGACATGTCCGCGCTCTG
>CAZYHO010000184.1:0-8922 GCA_964647495.1 uncultured Akkermansia sp.
TGCCCGCGAGCCGCCAGCACCTGCGTCCATTGCGTGGTGAGAAACACCTCGTCGCTATGGCCGGCGTCAGGATCGCTCATCGATCAGTGGCCTCCGACTCCCGGGCCTCAAGGTCCTGCGCGTCCGGATTTCCTGCCGCCGGAGGTGCCCCCTTGGAGCGCAACTCGAAGCGTTCCGCTTGTGTCGTGCTGCGCTCCCGCGACGCCTGCAACAGGTCCGCCTCGGGGATGAGCGGAGCCTGCTGGCGGATGCGCGCCTGGTCCTGGATCATCAGGTTGAGTATGTGCTGCGCCATTCCCCATTGATCCTTGGCCTGCTGATATTCAGCGTACTTTCCGCGGTCGAGAATGAAGTCTTCTTTGCTCTCCTCGGTGAAGCGCTCCGCCTTGGCGAGGAGATCCTCGGTCATGCTGATTTTGTCCTTCAGGTTTTCCTGGAGCCGCTCCACGGCGGCGTCGAGATGGGTGCGTTGCGCGGCCATGCCGGCGCGAATGGAGACCATGTCCGGATGGCTTTCGCCCAGCCCGCTGCTCTGGAGCTGTGCAGCCATGCGCTGATCCATGAGGTGCTGGCCATAGATCGCCTGGATTTTGGGATCGAGCAGGCCCAGGCCGGCTGCCGCGCTGATGAGTGCCTCGCCTTCCTTGCCTTTGAGCGATTCCAATTGAGCCTTGAGTTCGCCCAGTTCCTTGCGTTTCTGAAGCGTCGTCCGTTGGGCGTCCGTGAACGGGCGTAACTGGCCGCTGTCGGGTTCGCCGCGGCGGTTGGAGGCGAATGGGACGTCAATACCGAGGTCCACGATTCCTAGTTCCTGAGCCAGTTCGAGCATCTTTTTGCGAGCGCGGTCGACTTCCTGAGCCTGGCTTTTGAGGGTGTGATTCAGTGTATGGAGTCGATTCTGTTCCAGGGACTCGCTTTCGCGCTGCTGGTTGCGGGTATCCTGCGCCGAAGGACGAGGAGGTTTCGCGTGCCGGCCTGCCGCCGCGGCGCCCGCCGCGGCGGATTCCACGGCCGCATTCCATCGGTTGATGCCGGCGCGGAGTGCCAGCAGGGCAGCGATCGCAGCGGCAGCCGTCATCCATGCCCGCTGACGCGACCATTGTGGAATCCGGAGGCGCGCGACGCCCAGTGCCGTCAGCGCGAAGGCCACGGCGGCAGCAAAGGCTCCAACCGCGATGCTGGAAGTCTCTGGATCAAAACCCTGCGGCCCTCCGCTCATCCAGTTGATGACCAAGGAGAAAGCCAGGAACGCCGTGATCCAGACGAAAGGCGCTCCGAGAGCCAGCAATACCAGCCCGGCCGCCCAATCCCATCCCGATGCGGGCCGCCGGGCGTCGCCGGGCGACGCGCTGGCGGCCTGGCGGGGGTGTGAGAAAAACCCGCGTCCGCGAGCCAGGAACCATCCGCCAATGCCGAGCGCGAGACCGGCTATCAGGCTGCCGGCCATCAACCGGATTTCCCATCCCCGCCACGGCGAGTCGGCCGAGGATATGAAAATCCACAATCCCACACCGCCGACTGCCACAAGTTGAATCGCCAGGCCGATGAGCAGCCGGCTTGCCCACAGTCTCCAATTCAGACGCGTCGCCGCCGTCTTGCCTGTTGCCGCCGATCCCGCCGCGGCCGTGTCTCCCGCAGCCTCGATCTGCGTTTTCATTTCGTGGGCGCTGCGCTGGCGCAGCTCGCGTTCCCGTTCGAGCGCCTGGCGCACGATGGCATCGATCCGGCCATCCACGGCCGCGCGTTCGGACGGCCGCACCGCGCCGGCCGGCGGCAGCTCGCCTGTCAGCAACTCGTAGAACACCACGCCGAGCGAATAGATGTCCGCCCGGTGGTCGACGGACTGCGGGTCGGCCGCCTGCTCCGGGGCCATGTAACGCGGCGTGCCCAAGGCCACTCCGGTCTGCGTCAGCTCGGGCGCGGGCCGGCGTTTGGCCATATCGTCGGGATCGTCGGAAACGGCGCCTTCGATGTCGGCCGCCGCCGCCAGTTTCCCGATGCCGAAATCAGCGAGCTTCACCCGCCCGCGTGCGTCGAGCAGGATATTCTCCGGTTTGACATCGCGATGGAGGACTCCCTCTTCGTGCGCGTAGTGCAGCGCTTCGCAAATTTTCGGCACGATCCCCAGCGCATCCGGCGGGCTGAATCGACCCGTCCGCATTGCCTGCCGCAGATTCACGCCGTCCACATGCTCCATCAGCAGGTAGAAAAACTCCCCGGCCCGCCCCGAATCGTAGATCGTCACGATGTTCGGGTGATGCAGCCGGGCCAGCAGGCGTCCTTCGCGCTCGAAGCGTTCCGCGAAGGCCGGCGATGCCCCGCGGCCGGACGCCGGGATGACTTTGAGGGCGACCAGCCTGCCGAGGTGCGGCTGGCGGGCGCGAAAAACCGCGCCCATGCCGCCGGCGCCGATGAGTTCGATGACCTCCAGTTGCGGAAATGCGGCGGCCACCGTGGCGAGATCCGGCGCCGCCGGCCCCGCTGCCACCGCCGCCGTGCCCGGATGCGGATCTTCGGTCGGGGCCATCGCCTGTTTCATGAGGCACGCCGGGCACAGTCCCGCGGGGGATTCTGGCGGCAGTGCCGACTGGCAATCAGGGCACAGCGCGCGGGTTGGATGGGACGATGCGTTCATTCATCCGGTTCCTGACGTGCCGGAGCGCAATCGTTGCGGGAAATCGCCCGGACGTCACACGATTTTCCGCGCCCGGGCCGGCAGGCTGGCACGGAACTAGCGGGAAGTCTGGCGCATGACCCCCTTGTTGGCGGCGCTTCAGGAGCAGCCGGTGGTGTCCCTGCGCGGTGGCGAACCGCTGATCGAGCAGGGAGACCGGACCGAGCGCGTGTATGTGCTGATCGAAGGAAGCGTGGAAGTGACCAAGGACGGCGTGAGCGTGACGAAAGTGGCCGAGCCTGGCGCGGTATTCGGTGAAATGGCCGTGCTGCTCGACGTGCCTCACACTGCCGCCGTGCGCACGCTGGCGCCGTCGCGGTTTTACGTGATCGACAATGCCCGCGCCTTCCTGGAGCGTCACCCCGCCGCCAACTGGCACCTGTGCCGGCTGCTCGCAAGGCGGCTCGACGCGCTGAATCAGTACCTCGTCGACATCAAGCAGCAGTTCGCCGGGCACGACCATCTCGGCATGGTGGACGGCATGCTCGACCTGCTGATGCATCGTCAGCCGCGGAACCGCGTGCGCCCGACGAGCCCTGGCTCACTGGATCCGGAGATCGCGGACTGAGCGGTCCGTGGCCGACCGCCATTCGGCCGTCATCGCGTCGAGGTCGACGCTGATGAATGTCGGCTCCGGACCCGGCTGGCGGCCGGGATTAAAAACCCAGGTGCGGCCGAGCCGGTCGATCCACGAGCCATCGTCGTGAAACGGGGAGTTGTGGATGTGGCCGCTGAAGACCATGGCGGGCTGATAGCGGTCGATCCATTGGCGCAGGGATTCATCGCCGATGAACCGGCGGCCGGTCCAGCTCGTGCGCGCGCCTTCCGGAGGGGCATGGTAAATCCATATCCATGGGCCGTGTGCGCGGGGCGCCTCGCGTTCGAGCTGGGCATCCACTTCGGCGCGCGTGAGGTCGCCGTCCCACCACGGGCAGACGGTGAAGTGAGCGGCGCCGAGGTCGAAGCTGTCACCGTCTACATGCACGCGATCCCCGCGGGCGGCCTGGACCCATTCGGCAATCGATTCGTCCGCCAGATTGCGGTTGTCCCCGTCGTGATTGCCGGAGCTGACGACGAGGCGCGATTTCTGGCTGAGCAGGCCGAGGTATTTTTCGACGATGGCGATCTGGACATCGGACTCCAGGGCGGAGGCGAGGTCGAGCAGGTCGCCGCCGATGGCCACAAGGTCATAACGGCCCGCCTGGGCGAGCAGCCAGTCGAATTGTTTGAGCGAATAATGGAGGTCGGCGACGAAGAGCAGGTGCATGGGGCGTCGGGGGGCGCGGTGGGAAACGGGGCGAGGCTTTACCGGAGGCTGACGGAGTAGATTCCGATCGTGGCGGGAAGCGCGGAAGTGCAGCGGATGACGTAGGTGCGGCCGGCCTGCGCCTCGAAGCTCACCTCGGATGTGAATCCCTCGTCCGCACCGGCGTCTTTTTGCGCGACGATCGCTCCGGTCCGGGCATCGAGGACGATGAGGCGTGTGTCGAACGGATCGGCGAGGGCGGCCTGCATGCCGGCGACGACCGGACCATCCTCCGGGGCGATGAAGATATAGTCGTCTTTGAAACAGGGCGCCCACGAGGCCGAATGGACAGGATCCCAAAGATCTTCGGCGTCCAGCCGGCGATCGTCGAGCGACTGCGGCCGCGCGATCGACTCGACTTGCGATTCCATGATGCTCAGTGAGTAATCGCCCAGTCCCGGAAGCGTGGCGGCGGTCATTCGCAGGCGGTAAGCAGCATCGGGCAGGACGGGAAACGAGACGCGGGATTGGCCGGGTTCGGACGGGCCGGGCCAGATGACGGCCCCGGTGGCGGCATCGACCACGCTTACCAAAGGCTGGATTTCGACACTGGTGGACACCGCGGTCAGTTGGCTGCCGACGGAGACGCCGGACACCTCGTATTCTTTGAAGCGTGTCGTTCCGCCGAGCGGATCGAGTATGTGCAGGCGGTGGCGGAGGAGTTGCCCCGGCAGCACCGGGCGCGGGCCGGCCACGTAGGCCGGGGCAATGTCGTGCTCGACCCGGTAAAACCCGTGCCGCGCGATATCCAGCGGCTGGGCGAGGGTGACGGATTCCAGGCCGGGACGGGTCGGCATCGCGACGGGAAGACCGACCTGCAAGGCATCGAGGTCCAGTGCGATCCACTCGCCGGGGCCGCCGGCGCTGAAGAAAGCGCGGGCACGCACTTCGGGCGCGGCGCGCCGCGGGAACGTGAACTCGCTGTGCCATTCATCCAGGCCCGAGGCGCTCACGCGCACGCTTTCCGCGATTCCGCGCGTCAAACGTCCGGGCGGCTCGCCGAGCGCGAATTCCTCCCAGTGCGTCAGCCCGTTTCCGTCCGGATCACGCCGTTCGCCGGCCGCTCCGGTCTTGCGCTCCCAGGCGCCGTAAACAGGCCGCATGCAGGCATAGATCCACGGGCGATACCCGATCAGCCGCGTGTAAATGCCGAGGCCGCCGGCCTCGCCGCAGTCGAGCGTGTCCGGGCCGAAACTCACCACGCCCGCCACCACCGGCACGCCGGTCACCGGACTCGCCACGATCAACGGCCCGCCGCTGTCGCCCTGGCAGGAATCGCGCCCGCCTTCCTCCGGGCCGGCCGGCAGCATGTTTTCCGTCAGCGTGCCATCGAAAACCGGCAGCGCGTTTGCGGTGGCCAGCGAAACGATCGGCACCCCCACTTCCTGCAGGGCCGGTGGAAACGTCGTGCCATTGCCGGAGGTGGCGCCCCATCCCAGCACGAACGCCGGCGTGCCGGGTGCGCAGAGCGCCTCGTCGTCGATGATCTCCAGCGGTGGCACATCGGTCACAGGCTCCGCCAGCACCAGCAGCGCCAGATCCGAGTCGCTGGTGTCATCGTCATAGTCGGGATGGAGCAGGATTTCACGCACGGCGACGCGGCGCGCGGCCGGGGCTTCGTCGGTCTGCAAATTGTGCGCTCCGACGACCACTTCGAGCGAGTCCGGCCGCCGGGTGTCCACGCAATGCGCCGCCGTGAGCACCCAGTGCGGGTGGATCAGCACCGCGCCGCAGTAGTGCGCCTGGTAGTTGTCGGAAACGTTGCGCCGCGCCAGTGACACCATCCAGGGATACTTGCCGCGTGGCGCCTCGGATCCCCCCACGACCCGCGGTTTCACCTGGCCGTCCGCCGCTCCCGCCAGCAGCACCACGCACGCGCACACCCGCCACCAGCCCGGTCCGCGCAGGCCCGCCCCCCGGTGCCGCCTCTCGTCAACGCCCATTACCTGGAACCATCACCTCTGCGTCCGGTGCTCTGCAACCGCTTTGTCCTCGGACTTTTCAGAGGTCAGTGTGCAGTGTTCGGCCCGGAACGGGCGTTGCACGACTGAACAGTAAGAGTAACATTCCCGTTCAGAAGTGTCCAGGAAAACCGGGGTCGGGGGTCGGGAGCAACACAGTGACGCACCCGGTTTCGCTGCCCATCCCCGGGAGCGTCGCAGCCGCTCTGCGGCCGCGTGCGCTCAAGGCTTGCGCGTCCGCTTCTCGCGTGGCGTCTGGATCGCGGGCGGGCGCGTGTTGTTTTCGCCCACGGCTCCGCGGCCCGACCGTCCAGCCGCAGAACTTCTGCGGCGCTCCTGGTTGTGGCGCTCCGCGGGAAACTACGGTCTTGCGAAGCTGGCGCATGATCGAGGCTCATTCCCAGGATTCGTGACGCGATCGACGGATCGTCCACCTGGGCGGAACTTCGCCGTGCAATGCCCCGCGCGGAGTATTCGACAGTGATTCTGAAGTTTGACGAATACGATGAGCCCCGGCCACGCGGCTCGGACAAGATTGATTTATCAAACCAAATCCCGGACTACTGTTTTGGGGACTACCCCGATTGGCTCCAGCAAGAGATCGATACTGTCCTGCCCGATGAGATTCTGGGGGAATTTGCAGAGGTCGAGAATACGATACTAAACGGCCCATACTACCACATCGACCCCAAACATTTGCTGACGATCAAGGGCCGGTTGGAGCAACCTGGGTACATCGTCGAGGATGGTACGGACCTTTCGTTTTACCAGAGCGAGCCTTGCAAAACGAGAGCCACCGAACATTACTGGTGAGCACCACGTGGAGCGCAGTGGAACTGTGATGCTCGCAGTGGTTGAAGATTCGCGGGTGAAGAGGTGGGGGATCAGAAGGGCAGGGGGGTACGCATGAGCGTGAAAAAACCGCTGTCTTTCTGGCATCCCTCCAGGATGCGGATGCTTTGGACCGCGTTCCGTGGGGCGCCGTCCGCACACGGGGTTTAACCCCGCATATGGACGCCGACCCACGGCTATGATCGGCCATCCCTCCGGGATGAGAACACCTGGTGCTTGATTTGTTGTGTATTGGTGGCAAAACGAATCGTGCGTTTCGATGGCTCTCGGGTAGGGCGGCGCATCCTGCCCGCCGGACGGGGCGTCGCGCCCCGTCCATCGAGCGTCCCGCTCATGAAGCCGGAAACGTGTGCGCGGACACGGCGCGGGACGCTCCGCCCTGCCCGAGAATCTCGATGAAACAGTATTGGCCTTGCGGCTGTGCTCTCCAAGGTGTTGTGCGGCCGCTGGACGCCGCGGCCGGCCCACCTGTTCCTATCTGATGCCCAGGCGCTTTCATCTGATGCGAATGACCACGGCTCGGGGAGTGTGCCGGGCGGGGGCGGTGGTGGTCATTGGTTTGGCGGGGGGCGCGCCGGCGCCGGCCTTGGCTCAAGAAAGCAAGGTACTGGTGATCCGGGCGGTGGAGGGGCTGAGGTACGACCCGCCGCGGCTCCAATGGGCGCCGGGAACGACCGTGCGCCTGAGATTCGAGAATGCCGACACGACCGCGCAGCCGCACAACCTGGTCATCGGGCGCCCGGGATCCCGGGAGGCGCTGCTGGCCGCTGCCCTGGCGCTGGGGACGGAGGCGCCTGCGCGGGAGTTTGTGCCCGCTTCGGATGCGGTGCTCGCGGCGAGCCGGCTCCTGGCCGCGGGCGAGCACCAGGACATCGCCGTCGACCTGCCGGAGGAGCCGGGCGTCTACCCGATGATCTGCACGTTTCCCGGCCACGGCCTCATCATGTACGGGGCGCTCTATTCGGGCGTGGCGATGCCGCGGCGTGTCCAGGACGATCCGCACATTCCGAAACCGCCGCCGCCGTCGGTTATCGCCGCCGATCCCCGGCCCATGGTGCGGCGCATCTTTTTGCCCGGTTCCGGACCGGCCGCCATTGCCGTTGCGCTGCCCGGCAGGCTGAACCTCTGCTGGGACGCCGGCGTCTGCCGCTTGCGGTACATCTGGCAGGGCGAATTCCTCGCCGCCGACAAGCACTTCGAGGGAAAAGGACAGGCGCTCGCTCAGCCGGGTGGCCCCATTGTCTTCACTGCACCGGAGGTTTTCCCGCTCCGCCTCGGCGGGCGCGAGCCGTCGCGCGTTGCCTTCCTCGGGTACGCGCTGAAGGAGGGGTTGCCGACATTTGAGTACTCCGTTGATGATCAACTCGTCAAAGAGTCATTTTACGGCGCAGACGGAAAACTTGTGCGTCGCTTCCAGTTTGCTTCGCCGGAATCGCCCGTCGCCATCCAGGTCGGCTCGCCGCCGGCCGGCATCACCATTACTGCGTCGTCCGGATCCATCGAAGAGGGTATTCTTCATCTGAAGCCCGGCGAGGCTCGCGACTTGACCATCCATTACGTGATCCCGCTTTCCCCCGACCCGCCTGATCCGCCCGATCCGCCTGAACAGCCATCGTCCGAAGGAGGCGGGTGACGTCGGAGGCTGGCGCAACGTGAGTTTCTGACGATCAAAAGAATGCCATGTTTTTTCACGTGAAAGTGACCGTGCTGACCGCCGCGTTCCGGCTGCTGCCTGTCCTGTTTCTGACGGCGGGAGAAGGCGCGGCCACCACCCCGCCGGCCGCCGGGTTTTACCGGATCGACACGCTGTCCACTCCGGATGGCGTCGATCCGCAGATCGGCGCTCTGGGGGTGCTGCCGGACGGCCGGATCGTCGCGGGATTTCACCGAGGAGAAATCGGCATCTACGACATCGCCAACGACTCATGGACGCTTTTTGCGCGCGGACTGCATGAGCCGCTGGGCCTGGTCACCATTTCCGCAAGCGAGATCCTCGTCATGCAGCGCCCGGAATTGACGCGCCTTCGCGACACCGACGGCGATGGCGTCGCGGATCGCTACGAGACGGTGTGGGACGGCTTCGGCTTGTCGGGCAATTACCACGAGTTCGCCTACGGTCCGGTCGTCGA
>CAZYHO010000185.1:0-8786 GCA_964647495.1 uncultured Akkermansia sp.
AGAATCGGGAACCGGGCCATCCCCTGCACGCGGCGACCGCTGACGCGCCCGGAGGTCGCGTCCCACCCCGGAGCTTCGCTTTCATGTCTGAGTTCTGGAGCGAGCCTGTGTCCTCGCACCGAACACTTCTGATCCGTGCCCTGTGTACCGTGTACCGTGTACCGCTGAACCGTGCACCTTCCACAGGACACGCAGGCGGTTCGTGCAAAAAACCGTCATGCCTTCAGGGTGGCCTTTGCCGGAACCTCTTCATTATTTCTCCCCTCAAATGTACAAACGCCAGGTATCCGGCGTTTCGCCGGATACTATCGTGCGTCTCGCACAGTGCTTGTCCCGGGTTCGCGCGTTCCCGGGTTCGCGCGAACCGCATCGGCAGGCTGGAAGCCCGCATTCAACCACTGTTACTGGGTGACGGTGCGGGAGCTGAGGAAGGGAGTGGCCCAGGTCATGACGACGGTGCCGATGATGAGCGGGGCGAACGGGATCCAGACGAGGTCGGCGGCTTTGGCGGAGGCGAGGAGCGTGGCGGCGAGGGCGATGCCGGCGGTGGTGGCGGCGAGCAGGCCGAGCGCGCTGGTGACGGCGATCATGGTGGTGCGCGGCCATCCTCGGGGGCATGAAAAAATGCCGGCCAATGGCAGCATGAGGGCGGCAAAAGCGCCGGCGGTGACCAGCCAGGCCTCGGCGTCCAGGCCGGAGAGCAGCCAGACGACGAGGCAGAGGGTGGCGGTGGCGAGGGACAGCCCGACGGCGGTGGCTTGGCGGCGCTGGTCGTCGGCGAGCAAGTGACGGCCGTACGGGCTGAGACGCAGCAGCAGATTGAAAAGGGGATCGGCCAGCCAGGTCGACAGCACGAAGCCGACATAAAGGATGGTGATCGGGAGGATGAACGGGGCGAGGGCGGGGTTGGTTTTGGCGATGTTGCGCAGAATCCGGTGTCCGAACCACAACCCGAGGATGAGCGCCAGGCGGGCATGGGAGGAGAGGCGGCCGGTCCAGAGGAAATACCGCAGCATCAGCGCGTAAAACCGGTTGCCGGCCTTCATGGCCTCGACGCAGCCGGCGCGCGCCCACTCGTTGTTCGGGTCGATGCGGAGCGCCTCGCGGAAATGTGGCAGGGCTTCCTTCGGGCGGCCCTGGTGGAGCAGGTTCCAGGCGCGGTTGGCATGGCTGACCGCGTCGTCGGGATTCTGGGCGAGGGTTTTTTCGATCGTGTGGCCGGCCTCCTCTTTGCGGCCGAGTTGGGTCAGGGCGATGGCGCGCAGGTTGTTGGCGCCGACGTGTTCGGGATCGAGCCGGAGGGCGGCCTCGGCGGCGGCGAGCGCTCCATTCTTGTCTTCGCGGCGCAGGAGGATTTGCGCGAGCACAGCGTGGTAGTCGGCGTCCGCCGGGTCGAGCGCGATGGCCTGGCGGATGGCGGCTTCGGCATCGGGCAGCTTGTTGCGGTCCTCGAGCACGCTGGCCATGGCGTAATGCGCGAACGGGTGGTCGGGCGCGAGCGCGATGGCCTGGCCGGCGGAGGATTCGGCTTCGGCGAATTTTTTCTGGGAGGCGAGGCAGAGCCCGAGGAGCGAGTGCGCGGGCGCGAGGTCAGGTTCTTCGCCGAGGGCGCGGCGCAGCGATGTTTCCGCCAATTCCGGGCGGTGTTGTTGCAGGAGAATCTGAGCGTGCTGCAAGTGCGGATTCACAGTTTCAGGTACTTGAGGATGTCGTCGTAAGTGCCGCCCTGGTTCGAGTAGAGCGCGTAATTGCGGGCGGTGGAGAACCACTCGCGGGTGCTCGGGCGGATCTGCGCGGTGGCGGCGGTCAGGTCCTTGGTGCGCAGCGGTGTGGGGACGCCCGACTTCATGGCGTCGCGCAGTTTGGCTTCGACGGCGATGTCGACGAGGCCTTTGAGGTCGGCGCCGGAGCAATCGGCGGTTTTTTTGGCGACGGTGTCGACGTCGAGATCCTCGCCGGGTTTGCCGTGGAGGTGGAGGCGGAGGATGGCGGCGCGGGCGGCGGCATCGGGCGGCGGGACGAAGAGGATGCGGTCGAAGCGGCCGGGGCGGCGGAAAGCGCTGTCGAGGTGCCATGGGGCGTTGGTGGCGCCGAGGATGAGGAGGCCGTCGTTGTTGGCGTTGATGCCGTCCATTTCCGCGAGGAACTGATTGATGAGGTGGCGGCCGCCGGAGGTGCGCATGTCGGTGCGGCTGGCGCCGAGGGCGTCGACCTCGTCGAAGAAGAGGACGCAGGGCGCGTTGCGGCGCGCTTGCTCGAAGAGCTGATGCAGGTTGCGCTCGCTGTTGCCGATCCACATGTCGAGGACATCGCTGATGCCGACCGAGATGAAGCCGGCCTTGATTTCGCCGGCGGTGGCGCGGGCGAGGTGAGTTTTGCCGCAGCCGGGCGGGCCGTACATGAGGATGCCGCCGCCGATGCTTTTGCCGTAGGCCTTGAACAGGTCGGCATTGGCCAGCGGGTGAATGATCTTCATGCGGATCTCCTCCTTGAGATCGTCCATGCCGCCGACGTCCGCGAACGTGAGCTTCGGGCGCTCGATCTCGGCCGGCTCGTCCTCGGTGGGCGGCTCCCAGGCGGCGGCGAGGCGTCCGTCCTGCACTTCGGATTGCGGGGCGGCGTCGATGCCGAGGTGGGCGGCGAGTTCGATGTCGGCGGCCTGCAGGTCGCGTTCGACGCCTTTGCGGTATTCAATGACCGCCTGTTTGACTTCGCCGATGCCGGAAAGCAGGCGGGCGTGAAAGACGTAGGCGCGGGCGGGCGCGTCTCCGCGCTGGCACAGATCTTCGAGTGTGACGAGGGCATGGCTCTTTTTGCCCTGCTGGAAAAAGGCGCGGGCCAGCCCGAAGAGCAGTCCGGTGTGGCCGGGGCTGATCTGGAGGGCGGAGCGGTATTCGGTTTCGGCCTCGGCGGCCAGGCCGCTGTTGAGCAGGGCGTCGGCGAGCGCCTGGCGGAGCGGGATGTTTTGCGGCGAAAGACGGGCGGCTTCGCGCAACGGGTCGAGAGAATCCATGGCGCCGGAGCGTATGGATGCCGGAACAGGATGCAACGGCCGGACTGACGTGGTCCGGAATGCCGGTGGACCCGGTCCGATCGCGCATCCCGCATCCCCAAGAAACCAGCGACTCACCTCCACTCCCATGACTCGAATCGAAGCTTACATCACACTGAATCTCGTCGCCGGCATCGGGCCGGTCCGCGTGCGCCGTCTCCTCCAGGCATTCGGCTGCCCGGAGGATGCGCTGCGCGCCAGGGCGGACGACCTGGTGAGGGTCGAGGGGTTTGGACCGGAAATGGCCCAGCGCGTGGCGGCCTGGGAAAACGAAATCGACCTCGGCCGCGAGCTGCGGCGCATCCGGGAGGTCGGCGCGCATGTGCTCACGCAGGAGGACAGCGACTACCCGTCCACGCTACGCACCGTGTTCGACCCGCCGATCGTGCTCTATGTGCTCGGGCGCCTCGACCCGCGGGACAGCCATGGCATCGCGGTCGTCGGCTCACGGCGGGCGACGCATTACGGCGTGCAGTGTGCCCGGCGCCTGAGTTTTCAACTCGCGCAGAGCGGGGTCACCGTGCTCAGCGGGCTGGCGCTTGGAATCGACACAGCGGCCCACGAAGGCGCGCTGGCCGCGGGCGGCCGCACCGTGGGCGTGCTTGGCAGCGGATTCGGGAAATTCTGGCCGCCCGAGAACCGCGCGCTCGCCCGCCGCATGGCGGATGGCCATGGCGCCGTGGTGAGCGAATTCCCGATCGACTACAATCCCGACAAACAAAGTTTCCCGCTCCGCAATCGCATCGTCGCCGGCTGGAGCCAGGGTGTGCTCTGCGTCGAAGCTCCGGCCCGCTCAGGCTCCCTGATCACCGTCAACCAGGCCGCCGACTACGGACGGCCGATCTTCGCCGTGCCGGGACCAATCGACCGCCCGACCTCCGATGGATGCAATACATTGATCCAGAACGGAGCGCGGCTCGTCATGTGCGCGGGCGACATCCTCGATGACCTCGGTTGGCTCATCCCGCCGGACCGCGCAGGCACAACGGCGGCCAGCGCCGCCGACGGACGAAACCGTCCGGCACCCGAACTCGGTGGCGACGAACGCGCCGTGTACGACGCCCTCGGGGACGACGACCGCCATTTCGAGGATGTCGTCGCCGATACGCGGCTTTCCGCGGCGGCGGTCACAGTCGCCCTGATGAAGCTGGAAATGAAGAAGCTCGTGCGTCCGTTGCCCGGGCGGCACTACGCGCGGTGGCGGCCGGGGTGAGCGGCACGGTACGCGGTACACGGTGCAGGAGACTTGAGAACCAGGGGACAAAGGGAGCAGGGGAACTTTCAAACTTTTACATCGTTGCAATCAATCGCTTGTCACCGGTGGCAGGCTCCCTATGCTTCCCGCCCTTTCCCCGGACCGATCCAGTGCGGACGGGACCGGGCTTGTTGCTCAATCGCCATGAATATCACCGTCGAGAGGTTCCGTGACTGCAAGGCCGCCATTCGTGTGGAGGTGCCTTCAGAGAAGGTGGAGTCGGAGCGCGCCTCCGTCACCAGCAAGTACCACAGGCAGGCTTCGATCCCGGGATTTCGTCCGGGAAAGGCGCCCATCGCTATGATCACGCGGCGGTATGGGAAGGTTATCGAGGAGGATTTGCGCCAGAAGCTGATAGCCAGCGGGTACCAGGAGGGCAAATCGCACGATGGGCTGGATGTGATCAGTGTCGTGGACGTCAAGGACGACCAGCTCAACCCGGACGGCTCGTTTTCCTTCACGGTGGAGGTGATCACGGTGCCGGCGTTCGAATTGCCGCCGCTCGAAGGGATCCCGGTCCGGATTCCAAAGGCCTCCGTCACCGAGGAACTCGTCGGCAAGGCCATCGAAGACATGCGCGAACGCCACGCCGAATACCCGGAAGTCGAAGGCCGCCCGCTGGAATTGGGGGATGTGGCAGTCATCGACTACCATGGATTCATCGACGGCCGGCCGATCCGCGAGGTGGCGCCGGTGGCAAGCGAAAGCCTGCAAGAGGGCGCGGAATACTGGCTCAAGATGAGCGAGGCGGGTTTCCTTCCCGGCTTCGTCGAGGGATTGGTCGGGATGTCGGCCGGCGAAACCCGCCAGGTGCCGGTGACGCTGCCCGAAAACTTTCCGGTCGAGGGCATAGCCGGCAAAACGGTGACCTACGAGGTCACGCTGCGCAACGTCCACACGCAGGTTCTGCCGGAGGTGAACGACGAGTTTGCGGTGGCGACAGAACTGGCGGACAACGCGGCGTCGCTGCCGGACGAGGTGCGCAAGCGGCTGGAGCAAGAACTGGCCGCCCGCATCGACAACATGAAGCGCGAGCAGGTCGTCGCGCGGCTGACCGAAGCGGTCCAGTTCGACATCCCGCAGCCCCTGCTGGAGCAGGCGACGAAGCGGCGTGTGCAGGAATTGGTGAACGCGAATCAGGAGCGCGGAGTCCCGGAGGAGGCCATCATCGAGAGCCAGGACGAGATTCTGGCCGCCGCGAGCCAGCAGGCGCAGTTCGACGTGAAGACAAATTTCCTTCTGCACAAGGTCGCCGCCAAGGAGGGATTGCACGCGACCAACGAGGAACTGCACAGGGAGGTCATGCTTTTCGCGTACAGGGTGCGCGCCGACAAGACCCAGATGCGGAGGTTTCTCAAGAACGGCGCGCTGCTCGATCGCCTGCGGGAGAATCTCGTGGCCCGGAAAGCGATCGATTTCCTGCTCGCCTCCGCCGCCATCGAGGAGGTCGATCCTTCGCAGCTTGCCGAAGCGCCCCAGGCATGACGACGCGGGATCCCGCGCTGGCGCAGCCCACACAACCGGGCAAACTCAGGTTGCGGTCCGCCGCGCCCGCGATCCAATTCCCCCTGCACGCCCGATGAACATCCTGCATCACTATCCGCCGCTCTCCTCGTACACTCCCGCCGATCTGCGCCGCATGCCGGCCGCCGACCTGCGCAACAGCGTCATCCCGATCGTCATCGAAACCGAGGGACGCATCGAGCGCAGCTACGACATCTACAGCCGCCTGCTCAAGGACCGCATCGTCTTCATCGGATCGGAAATCGACCCGTACAACCAGGTCTCCAACGCCGTCATCGCCCAATTCCTCTTCCTGCAAATGGCGGAGCCGGCCAAGGACATCCACCTCTACATCAACAGCCCCGGCGGCAGCGTGTCGGCCGGCCTCGCGATTTACGACACCATGCAGTTCGTGAGCTGCGACATCCACACCTACGTCATCGGCATGGCCGCCAGCATGGGCGCCGTGCTGCTCTGCGCCGGCACCAAGGGCAAACGATTCGCCCTGCCCAATTCGGACATCATGATCCATCAGGTCAGTGGCGGCGCCCAAGGTACCGCCAGCGACGTCGAGCGCAGCGTGAACCACATGTACAAGCTCAAGCAGCGGCTCAACCGGATCATCGCGCTGCACTGCAACAAATCGGCGGAGCAGGTCGATCGCGACGCCGACCGCGACCACTGGATGAGCGCCGCCGAAGCCGTCGAATACGGCATCGTCGACCGCGTGCTCGAAAACAAGAAGGACTTCACCCCGCCTCCGAGCGAGAAGAGCGCGAGCCAGACTCCAGCCGATCATTAGGAGGGGGCGAACCAGTGGAGTGAAAAGGCCGGAAACGGCACGCAATTGTGCCCCTGATCGGTTTTCGGGGTGGCCACGGGACCTGGGCGCCTCCGGCCTGTGCGGCCGGCGGATTTCCGGCCTGTCGTGGATCCGTCGCCCGGGCAGGTGTCTCGCGCCTTGTGCGCGCATACGCGCGATTGACGAGGCGCGAAGCCCAAAGGATCGGCATCCCGGCGGGGATGCCCGAAGTGGTGATTCCGGTCAGTGTTTTGCGCTCTGCGCTGCGGCGGGGTCGTCGAGATGATAAGCGAGGATTCGGGGCGCGTCCGGATCCTGGACGAGCACCAGATAGCTTCCGTCGCGGCGGCGATGGGCGTGGAGGGCGGGGGATGAGGGGGCGCCGGTGCTGTGGAGCGCCAGTGGCGGATCGAGCTGGCCGATGCGCGTCGGTTTGCCTCCCGACTGGTCGTGAACGTCGATGACACGGGTTGCGAGATTGAGGACGAAGAGCAGGCTGCCGGCGATAGCCAGGCCGTCGGGCGCGGACACCGAATCCCTGACGAGGCGGTCGCTCCAGCGTTTGAAGGCGGCGGCGGGATCTTGTTTCCAGTCATCGAGGATTTCGAGTTCGACTCTCGATGGCAGGCTGCCCGGAAGCGGGCTGCCCGGGACGGAGGTGGACTTGTAAAGTGTGTCGGTGGCGGAGTCGTAAAGGACATCCGCAAGCGATGGCGGGGCCGGGAGTGTATCGAACTCGGAGGAGGCTGGATCGGCGTCGTGCAGGGGGATTCCGTGGGCGTCGAATCCACGGAGCGGCCATCGGCAAACGCCGCTGCGTTCCGTGGAAATCAGCCACAGGCCGCCGGCGGCATCCACCGGGTTGGCGGGGAAGTAACCGATGAAGGAAGGAGCGGCGCTCGTTTCGCCTTCGTCCATCAGGCCATCGCCGTCGGCGTCGCGCCACATCCATGGGCTGCGATCCGGACGCCCGGGCGAATCGGGATCCCGCCGATTCGATCTGGCGGCGTCTATGACGATGGCTGGCACGGCAGTATGACCGACGAAGCGGTATACGCCGAGGCGTGCGCCGTCCTGGGATCGATGGACGAGGAGTTTGTGGCGGTCGATCTCGCGAAAAGTCGTGGCGCCGCCGCTTTTGGGTGCGGCGATCGGAAGTGAGGGGGCGAGCCCGGATCGAGACTCTCCGGCCGACACGGACTCGGGTCCTGGCGGGAGTCCGGAGGGCCGGGGGCGTATTCGCAAATCGTGCGGGTAACGTGCAGGATCGAGCGTCAGCGCCGCCCAGCGCCATGATTGCCCGGGTGGTTTCGTGAGATCGAGCCCATGGCGGCCCTCGGCCGAGTAGACGACCAGGCCATCGCTGAAGGGATCGATGTCGGCGCCGTGCGTCAGGGCGAGGGCAATGTGCTGCCAGAGGAGCGATCGGCGGTCGGGGCCATAAGCGCGCAGGACGCATCCGCCGGGTGGCGGATTCATTGCGACGTAAAGGCGGCCTTGCGCGTCGGCGCCCACACCGGTGACGTGCGCGAGGCGTCCCGGCCCCACCTCTCCGGGGTTCGGCGGAGCCTGCACGCCACCCGCGTCGCCGAGTGTGCGGACGCGCGTGGGCACTCCGCTCATATTGAAAAAGAGGATCTGCCGGCTCGGGCCGCGGTCGGCGACCATGAGGCGGCCTTCGCGGGTCGGAGCGAGCGCGCCGGGAAGGAGGCCGTCTCCCTCGTCGAGCACCTGTCCGGTGCGGCGTCCGTTCATGTCGAACGCGCTGACGACGGCGCCGCGCTCGACGATCTGGAGTTGTCCGCCCACGACGCAAAGCGGGCCGGGGCGCGAGGCGCGCAGGACGCGCTTTTCGCTCAGCGTCCCGGCATCGCAGACCTTGACACGATCCGTCGCCGTCAGGCTCACGAACAGTTCGTCCTCGTGCGCCCACAATCCACCGATCACCGGTCGGTTGTCGCCGTCGGCGGTCTCGTGGACAACGGCCAGCGCACCCTCAGGCCCGCGCCCGCCGGGAAATGCGGCATGTTCACCCTCCTTCGTGAATCGCCAGACGCCGTGCCACCGTGAACCGCCCGCATCGGCCGCCGGCAGGCTGACCGCGAGAAAAATGCAGTTTTCCGAAACGGCGATCGCACCACCCTCGCCTCGGGCGTCAGCAGGCAGCGGGGCCG
>CAZYHO010000186.1:0-3070 GCA_964647495.1 uncultured Akkermansia sp.
CCTCACCCCATGATCCGCGTGTACGCCTCGCCCTCGTTGAGGTCGACGCGCTCGGGGCGGCCCTGGTTGGGATAAATGAGGCGGGTATGATCGATGCCGAGGATATGCATGACGGTGGCGTGAAGGTCATGGACGTGCAGGCGGTCCTGGACGGCGCGCAACCCGAGGTCATCGGTTTGCCCGATGACCTGGCCTCCCTTCACGCCGCCGCCCGCCATCCACATGGTGAACCCGGTCGGGTTGTGGTCGCGGCCGTCGCCTTTCTCCGACATCGGGGTGCGGCCGAATTCGCCGCCCCAGATGACGAGCGTTTCCTCGAGCAGTCCGCGTTGTTTGAGGTCCTTGAGCAACGCGGCCACCGGCTGGTCGGTCTGTCGGCACAGTGTCGAGTGGTTCGCCTCGATGCCCGCATGCGCGTCCCACCGGCTCCCCGATCCGCTGTACAACTGAACGAAGCGCACGCCTCGCTCGACCAGGCGGCGCGCCAGCAGGCACTGGCGTCCGAAGACCGCCGTCTCGGGCTGGTCGAGACCGTACATTTCTCTCATGACCGGCGACTCACGGGAAAGATCGACCGCTTCCGGAGCCGCCGCCTGCATGTTGAATGCGAGTTCGTAACTGCGCAGCCGCGCGTCGAGTTCCGACTGCTCCCCGCGGAAGGCGAGGTGGCGGCGGTTGAGGCGCTCGAGGAGGCCGAGTTTTTCCTGCTGGCGTCGGATGCCGACCGACTGCGGCGCGGCGAGGTTCGGGATCGGATCGCCGTCGGGCCGGAGGTGTGTGCCCTGGTGCACTGCGGGCATGAAGCCGCTCGACCAGTTGCGCGCGCCATTGATCGGCATGTCGCTGGTGTCGGTGAGCACCACGAAGCTCGGGAGATTCCGGTTGGCCGCGCCCAGCCCATACGTCACCCAACTGCCGAGCGACGGACGGCCGCCGACGATCGATCCGCTGTTCATTTGCGCGACGCCGGCGGAATGGTTCACGCCGTCGCAGTAGCACGACCGGATGACGCAGAGATCGTCGGCGCATGTGGCGGTGTGGGGCAGCCATTCGCTGACCCAGAGCCCGCTCTGGCCGTGTTGTTTCCACTGGCGTGGCGAGGCGAGAAGCGGGCTGTCCTCCTCGCCCATCGCCGTGAGCACGCTGCCGAAACTCTCGGGCAGCTTTTGCCCGGCCAGCGTGTTCAGCAGCGGCTTGGGATCGAAGAGGTCGATGTGGCTCGGCCCGCCCTCCATGAAGAGAAAGATCACGCTGCGCGCACGCGCCCGGCGATGCGCCATGCCCGGCGGCAGCGCGCCGGCCCGCGCGCCCTCCCCGAGCAGGCCGGCCAGAGCCATGGCCCCGAACCCACCGCCGGCGCGCAGCAGGAAATCGCGGCGCGACGAAGGGCGCTCGCGGTGAGGCACACCGAAACGCGTCAGCCCGGCCGGCGGATCAGTCGACATACAGAAAGGCGTTCGAGTTGAAAAGCACATGGCAGAAATCGGCCAGCGCCGCGTGCCCGGGATCCGGCGCGTCCGGAGGCGCCGGGATTTCCAGGGCGTTGCCGGCGCCGGAAGCGTCGGCCAGCAGCCCGCTGGCCAATTCGAATCTCCAATGACCGACGACACCGGCCGGCGCCGGAGCGGCCCGGGGAATGAGCGCCTCGCCCGCGAGCGCCTCCCGGCTCAACCGCGCCTCGCCGATCAGGCCCTCGAAATAATGCGAGCGGGCCGCGTCGGCACGCGCGCCCAGCACGACCGGCAGCGCGGTGTCGGGAGAAACGCGGACCACCGGCACACGCGCCACCGCCTCCACCGCGGCAGCATCCGGATCCGAGAGATCCTGCACCGTGAAACGCACCTCCCCGTCGCGGAACGCCGCCGCCACAAACCACGGGCGGTCCAGCGGCACCGCGAGATCCGAAGCGGCCACCTCCGCGCGCACGACGCCTTCGCCGTCGGTCCCCACGAGCTGCAAAATCAGCGTGCCCGGCCTGAACCTCGATCCTTTGCCGGTCACGCCGAGCGCCCAGCCGTGGCGGCGCGCGTCGCCGTCCCAGCGCGATGCGACAGTGCGCACTGTGCCATCCGGCCAGAGCGACTTCAGGTGGATCACGGCTTCCACGGTGAAACCCGAGTCCTCCAGCGCGGCGGTCCCGGCGCCGCTCATCACTGGAAACAGCCGCTTCGCCACGGTCGGCGGCGCCACGACCAGCGCCATCCCGTGGCGCGGCAGGTCGCGGCTTTCCGCAAAGGCCGCGTCGGGCGCCGGCGCGGCGGATTCGCGTCGCACATGATCGGCCTGCCTCTTCAAAAACGTGAGCGCCTCCGCGATGGCTTCGCTGGTCGGCTCCTGGGCGGTGGTGCGCAGGTACGCGTGCCGGATGCGTTCGATCTGCTGATCCGGCCATTGCCGGATCAGGCCGTCCGCCAGCGCGTGCGAGCGCCTTTGCATCCACTGGCCGTTCACGAGCAGAAGCGATTGCGTCGGTGTGACCGTGTTTTGCCGCGTGCCCGCGCTGCGGAATCCATCCGGCGCATCGAAACTCTGCAGCAACGGATCGGGCGCGTTGCGCAGCACCTTCGTGAAAATCGTGCGGCGCGGCTGATCGCCCGAAACCGACGGCCCTCCCGCCTCCAGGCTCAATTCCCCGCTGGCCGCCAGCGAGGCGTCCCGGATCTGCTCGGCCGTCAGCCGGCGCGGCAACGGCCCGCGCCACCACGTCCCGCCGCCCGCCCCAAGCCTGTAGGCCTCGCTCGTCACGATCAGCCGGTGGAGCGGTTTCAGCTTCCAGCCGCCATCGACGCATTCCGCGGCCAGCCAGTCGAGCAACTCGGGGGACGCCGGTCTTTCTCCGAGCCGCCCGAAGTCGCTCGGCGTCGCCACCAGCCCGCGGCCGAAATATCCCTGCCACAATCGGTTCACGATCACGCGCGCCGTCAGTGGATGGTCAGGACGCGTGAGCCAGCGCGCCAGCGCGGCGCGGCCACCGCCTTCCCCCTCCCCTTCCCGGCCATCTCCCGCGGCCACCTCGTTCGCAAGCACGGTCAGGAATCCGCGCGGCTCACGGCCGGCGGCGTCTCTTGCG
>CAZYHO010000186.1:3170-6088 GCA_964647495.1 uncultured Akkermansia sp.
GTCGCGCCACTCTTCGTGGATCTGACGCCGCACGAAGTCCATCCATGCCCGCTCTTCCGAGCGCCAGTGTGCCTCGCCCTTCCGCCAGATCGCCTCCAGTTGCTTCGGAAACTTGTCGAGCGCGCCGTCCGCCAGCTTCGCCTTGAACGGCGCCTCAAAGGCTGCCAGCGCCTCCAGCGCGGCGCGATGCGCCACCTGCCACGCCTCCTGCCGCTCCCGCCACTGAGCGATCTCGTCCGGCGTGGCCGCCGGCTGATCGTCACGCCAGATCATGCCCGAAAAACAGGCCAGTATGCGGCGATAATCGTCCTGCTGGATCGCGTCGTACTTGTGGTCGTGGCACCGGGCACACTGCAAACCCAGCCCCAGGAACGCATCTCCCACGGTGTCCGTCGTTTCCGCGAGCAGATCCGACCATTGTGTGATCGCATCGCGGTTGTTGTATTCGTACACCGCCGCGCGGTAAAACCCGGTGGCCACCAGCGCCGCCGGATCCCCGGGAAAAATCACGTCACCCGCCAGTTGCTCCTGCACGAACCGATCGTACGGCAGATCGCGGTTCAGCGCGCCCACCACCCAGTCGCGATACCGCCACGCCTCCGGCCGATACGCGTCCTGCTTGTAACCGTCGGACTCCGCGTACCGCACGACGTCCAGCCAGTCGCGCGCCCATTTCTCCCCGAACCGCGGGCTCGCCAGCAGACGGTCGACCACACGCTCGTACGCCCCCGGCGAATCGTCCGCCGCAAACGCCTCGATCTCCGACGGCGACGGCGGCAGTCCGGTCAAATCGAACGTCACCCGCCGCAGCAATACCGCCCCCTCCACCGCCTCCGGAAATCGCTCGCCCCGCCGCTCCGCCTCGCGCCACAGAAACGCGTCGATCGGCGTGCGCACCTCGAACCCGCCCGCCCGCGCCGCGTCCACGACCTCCGGCGCCTCCGGCCGCGCCACCGGTTGATACGCCCACCACGCCCGGTCCTCCGCCGTCAGTTCGGCGCTGGTCCGCCGAAGCGCATCGTCCGCCACCACCACCGGCCACAAAACCGATGTGGTCAGTAGAGTCATCACAAATCGCGCCATTCGCCGACAGGACATCCGACGAACTTACACATCACCCGCCCGTGCCGCAATAGTGGATGCGCCCCCCGCAAAATCCGGTGTCGCCGTGGAGGCATCCGTGGTTCAAGTGGGCGCAGCATGAATGCACCGCAGCAGTTCGGCCTCGTCGCCAATCCCACAAAGCCCGAAACCGCCGGCCTCGCGCGCGCGGTGTTCGGGCGCATGGAGGCGCTCGGCTGGACGGCGCTGCCCAACGAGGAAACCGCCTCGCTGCTCGGGAACGGCGCCGGCCCGGTGTCGATCGACGAAATCAATGCGCGCGCGGCATTCATGATCGTGCTGGGAGGCGACGGCACGATTCTCAAGGCCGCCCGCCAGTTCGGCCCGCGCGTTCCGCCATTGGCCGCCCTGAACACCGGCCGGCTCGGGTTTCTGACCACCGCCGCCGAAGAGCAGATGGACGAACTCCTGCATGCCCTGACCACCGGCGCTTTCGCGCTGAGCCACCGCAGCCTGCTCGAAGTGACCTACACCACGCGCGACGGCGGCACCGTGACGGCCACCGCCCTCAACGAGGCCACCCTCACCCGTGGCCGCCAGCCGCGCATGATCCTGGTCGAGGTCCGCGTCGACGGCGGCATGCTCAACCGCTACCGCGGCGACGGATTGATCGTGAGCACACCGACCGGATCGACCGCTTATTCGCTCTCCGCCGGCGGTCCGCTGGTCAGCCCGAATGCCAGCGTCTTTGTCATCACTCCGATCTGCTCGCATACACTTTCCGATCTGGCGGTCGTCGTGGGCGACTCGGCGCGCATCGAACTCATCCCGCTCGGCGAAGCCGAGGAAACGCTGCTCACGCTCGACGGAGACGGATCGGTCGCCGTACCGGTCGGCCTGCCGATCCTCCTGAACCGCGCCGCCCACGAAATCCCGCTCGTCCACCTGCCGGGCCATAACTTCTTCCAGCTCGTCCAGAACAAACTCGGCTGGAGCGGCAGCACGGTCTGAGTGGCAGTACGGGGCGGGAATCATGCCCACTCTCCCCGATTGCGCCGGCTGGAGGCCGATGCACGTTGCCGCATGAAGCGCTGCCTGGTCGTGTTCGCGTGGCTGGCATTGTGGCCGGCCACATTTGCCGTCGCCGATGGTCCCGAGGACAATATTCCCGAAAAAGTGCGGCGTATTCCTCCGCCGGGCGTGCCCATCCCGGATGACGCCCGCGCGGAACTGACCGCCCGCGCCGCCGCCTTGCGGCAGGCCATCGACACGCAGACGGAGGCATGGCGGCAGGAGAAAGAGAATGCCGCCGCCGCCCGCCAACTCACCTTTTTGCCCGATGTCGAAGTCTTCTGGAAAGCGGTCGACTGGGCGCTGCGCTACGACGAATTCTTCGACGCCAGGCAGGTGGACTGGGCTCGCGCGCAACTGGCCGATGGCGAGCAGCGGCTGGCCTCGCTCGCGAAAAACGAACTCCCCTGGCTCGCGCAAACCGGCCTTGTCGTGCGCGGTTACCGCTCGCGGATCGATGATTCCGTGCAGCCGTTCGGCCTGGTCGTGCCGCCGTCGTTCAACCCCGGCTACCCGCACCGCTGGCGGCTCGACGCGTGGTTCCACGGACGCGGCGAAAAACTGACCGAACTCGATTTCATCCACGCCCGCCAGACCAGCCCGGGCGAATTCACTCCGCAGGACACCATCGTGCTGCATCCGTACGGCCGCTTCTGCAACGGCTCGCGCTTCGCGGGCGAAACGGACTTCTTCGAGGCGCTGGACGCCGTGAAACGCGATTACCGCATCGACGAAGACCGCATCGTCGTCCGCGGCTTCTCGCTCGGCGGCGCGGCCTGCTGGCA
>CAZYHO010000186.1:6188-8753 GCA_964647495.1 uncultured Akkermansia sp.
GCCTGCGCAAAAAGCACGGCCTGCAAGGCCCCATCGATGACGCCTTCATGGAGCGATTCCTGTTCGTGCGGCCCACCGGCACGGCGGCGAACGCAAAGGCGGGCGCGTGGGCCAGTGCCGAGCTGGAGCGCGCCATCGAGCACTGGCGGCGCCAGTTCCGCGGCGACGCGCGTGTGAAAGACGACACGCAAATCACCGACGACGACCTCGAGGACTCGCATCTCGTCCTCTGGGGTGATCCGTCCTCCAACGCCGTGCTCGCCAAAATCGCGGACAAACTGCCGATCCAGTGGACCGCGAGCGAAATCAAGGCGGGCGACACATCCTTTCCCGCCACCCGTCACGCGCTGGCCGCCATTTACCCGAACCCGCTCAACCCGGAAAAATACGTCGTCCTCAATAGCAGCTTCACGTTCCGCGATTACGACTACCTCAACAACGCCCGCCAGACTCCCAAGCTGCCGGACTGGGCGGTCTTCGATCTCGACTCCCCTCCAAACACCCGCTTCGCCGGAAAAGTCGTCGCCGCTGACTTCTTCGGAGAGCGCTGGGAATTCAAAAAATCCCCCGAAACACCATGAAACGCGCGGCGGATCACGGTTCACGGTTCACGGCACGATATGGGGTCTGTCCCTCTGTGGATTCCTGCTCCGCCCGATGGAGCGACAGGACGGGGCGATGCGGGAGGTGGTCGACCGGTGGCGGAACGGCGGGGCCTAACAAACTTCTTACATTTTGCCGATTGTCGCCGCTGGCGGAGGCCGGGATGGTTCGGGGCATGAAAGCGATCGCATTTCCGCCCGCCGTGATTCCCCTGGTCTGCCTGGCTGTGTCCGCCTCCCTCGCGGAGGAAAGGCCGGTCACTCCGCAAGTCGAGTCGGTCGGCCTGTTCAAGAACGGCCTGACCGTCGTGCGCATGCACTTCCCCGTGCAAGGACCCGGAGCCTACCGCTGGGACGAGGTGCCGCGTGTCGTGCACGGGACGTTCTGGGTCGAAAGCGAGGGCGAACTCAGCATTCAGGCGACCACGCGGCCTGTGGAAACCACGGACACCGGCGAGTTTCCGACCGGCTCCCTGCAGGCCGACCTGGAAGGCCACCCTGTGACAGTCCATCTCAAAGCGGGCGCCGGCCTGCCCGGCGAATCCGTTCGCGGATCCGTCTGGCGCGTGCCGACGCGGCCACCCGTCCGCCCATGGAGCGGGGCGGCGGCCGGCGGCTCGTCCGGCTCGTTCGCCTGGCGTCCGTCCGCCGCGGATTTCGGTGGATCGCTCGTTCCGCCCTCTCCCGGAACCGGCGGATTTCTCGTGCTCGAGGTCGAAGGCGGCAGCCGGCGCTACATCGACACCGCCAGCATCGCCAGCGTCGAAGTCACAGGCCCCTTTGTGCCGCGCCGCCGCACGGAGCACAAACCGGTGCTCGTTTTTAATGTCGCGCAAGCGCCACCCGGCGGCGGATCCGTGCGCGTTTCCTACCTCACGCGCGGCCTGGCCTGGGCGCCGAGTTACCGGATCGACCTGACGGATGCGAACCAGCTCACATTGCGCCAGAACAGCCTCGTGCGAAACGAGCTGATGGACCTTGCCTCCACCGATTTGCACCTCATCTCCGGATTCCCCAACATCCAGTTTTCACAGGTTGACTCCCCGCTCTGGGCCGGCACCTCGCTCAGCGCGTTCTTCCAGCAGCTTTCGCAACCATCCTTCCGCTCCGATTCCCTGCTCGGCAATTCCATGAGCCAGGCGGTTTTCAACCGTGCCGCGGATGACGCCGGCGCCGGTCTCCCGGATCTGGCCGAATCCGGCGGCGCGCAAGGCGATGTGCACTACCAATCGATCGGCCACCACGATCTGGCCGCGGGCGACACCCTCTCGCTGGAAATCGCCCGCGCCACCACACCCTACGAGCGGATCGTCGAGTGGGTCATTCCAGACCAGCGCGACGAGTACGGACGATATCGCAGCCGATCGGGCGGACGCCGCGACACACAGGACGACGAAGACCAGGCCTGGGATGCCGTGCAGTTCAAAAACCCGTTTTCCTTCCCCATGACGACCGCGCCCGCCGTGGTCGTCGAAGGCGGGCATTTCCGCGGCCAGAGCCTGAGCCAGTGGGTGAATCCCGGCCAGGAAACGAGCCTGCACATCACGAAGGCGCTCAGCGTGCGGACGGAGCACACCGAACGCGAAGAGGAAGGCGCGCGCGAGGTCGTGTGGATTTCCCGAAACGATTATCAGCGCACGAAAGTCACCGGCACCCTGAAGCTGAACAATTTCCGCAGCCAGCCGGTGACGGTGAGTGTGCGCGGGCAGTTTTCGGGCACGCTTCTTCGAGCCGACGGCGATCCCGTCAACCGCCTGCGCACCGAAGGCGTGAGCACGATCAATCCACAGCGCGAATTGCGCTGGAAAGTCACCCTGACGCCCGGCGAAGAGCGCGCCATTTCCTATGAGTACAGCGTGCTGGTCGATATCTGAGCGGCACTGCTGGACATTCGGCCCTTCATGGGATGGGAGCATTAGATTCTTGCGTTGGAGCCCCGAGGGCAAGTCGAAGCCGCAGGCCA
>CAZYHO010000187.1:0-3615 GCA_964647495.1 uncultured Akkermansia sp.
GAAAATGCCCGCTCCAGAACTCAGCCATCAAGGCGAAGCTCCGGGGTGGGACGCGGGCCTCCGGGCGCGTCAGCGGTTGCCGCGTGCAGGGGATGGCCCAGAGAGAGAAGATGTCAGGCAGGCAACACGGGACCGCGATGATTAGTTGGCTCCCAACAAATAGTGATTCAATGGCGTTCCCGCATGGTCGATCCGCAGCAAGAGATAGTCGGTGCCAAGGAACTCCAGCCTTGAATCAATCATCCAGGAATGGGCTGCGTCGGTGCTTACTAATTCAGCAGCGGTCGGCATGGAAACGAGAACGTGGGCGTGCGGGAAATGCGGCAAGAGATCCAGGACATCGCTTATCGTATTCAAGCAACGCAAATCCGCACGCTGGCCACAGAGTTTTCTCACTTCATCGTCGGAACTCGCATGGGGTCAGACGCTCTGTTCTTCCCGGAGTCCGCGGTTATTTCCGGGGTTGAAGACCGTGGAGACGAGCGTTTGGTGTGTGCTTCCGCGGATTGCGGGATCGCCGGGTCGTTGGATCTGCCGGTATGCGTTTCTGATTCTCGTTGTGAAAACCGATTCACTGAACCTCGCGGTGTCATTCGTGCGCGAGCGGTCGCCGACGGGAGCGCTTCTTGCGGTAGTGGCGCTTGCGTGTGGCCTGCTCGGCTCGTGCGCGTTGGCGCCGGCGACGATTTACCGGCCGTGGCCGCGGGCGCTGGCGGCGGGGGGGAAAGAGGCGAATCTTCATCGGAACCTGACGCTGGCGCTTGACGATGGCGGCGGGGCCGCGGCGGACCGGGCACTGGGCCGGTTCGTGGAGGGATGGGCCGAGCGAGGGTTGGGGAACGCGCACACGCTGCCGCCTCCGGCGCCGGGCGGCGTGACGTATCGTGTGCGCATGGCCGGCGCATCGGACGGGTGTTACCCGATCGAGTACTTCGACACGCTGGACGCGGTGAGCGAGCTGAAGGTCGGGAAGATCCCGCGGTACGGGAGGGAAGGCGTGGGAGCGCCGCTTGTCGCGTTGCGCGAAAACCGGCAGCGCGAGCCGGTCGAACGCTATTTCCCGCCCGAGGCGATCACACGCGCGCTGACCGCGTACGCCACAGCGGGGCCGCTTCGCGATGGCGTGCGCGATGTGGAAATCAGGCTGCTGTGCCCACTGGCGTTCGACACGGTGGAAACGATCCGCGGCCCGGAGCCGCTGGCGGCGGACTTCAGCGCGCCGTGGGCGGCATTGCTCGCGCGAGCCGGCGACCTCCGGTTGCGCGGAGTGACCGACACGCTGACGCCGCGGCCGGCGCGGGAGACGCAGCTTTACCTGATGGAGCCGTACGACCCGCGGAAGGAGCCGCTCATCATGATCCACGGCCTGTACGCGACGCCGCTCATCTGGGCGAAGGTGAGCAACGAGCTGTGGGCGGATGATGAAATCCGCCGCCGTTACCAGATCTGGCATTTTCATTACAACACGTCGGCGCCGGCGTTGTATTCGGCGCGGCTGCTCCGCGCGCAATTGCGCGAAGTGCGCGCGCTGCTGGATCCTTCCGGTCGCGATCCGGCGATGCGCCGGACGACGCTGCTCGCACACAGCATGGGCGGGCTGATTTCGAAGGCGATGGTGACGCGGCCGGGCGACGCGTTCTTCAAGGCGGCGTTCGAGGTGCCGCCGGAGAAACTGAAGCTGACGCCGGAGGACCGCGTGCTTCTGCATGAGGCGTTCCAGTGGGAGCCGGATCGCAGCGTGCACCGGATCATTTACGTCGCGGTGCCTCACCGGGGCAGCGATTACGCGGACAATGCGATCGGGCAGATCGGGCGCTGGATCACTGCGCCGCCGCACAGTTTCCGGACATTTTTCGAACGCATATCGGAGGCAAACCCGGGCGCCTTCACGCCGGCGTACGAGGAGCTGAGCCGCGGGCGGCTCAACAGCGTGAGTTCGCTTTCGCCCAGCCAGCCGTCGCTCCGGATCCTGGCCGACCTGCCGTACGCGCACCCGGTGAAGACGCACAGCATCATCGGCACGCGCGGGTTTCCCGGGCCGCTGGAAAAGAGCAGCGACGGCGTGGTCGCCTACAGCAGCAGCCACCTCCCGGACGTCGAATCCGAACTGATAGTGCCGGCGGACCACTGGACGTACCGGCATCCGGCGGCGGTCGATGAGATCAAGAGGATATTGAAACTGCCGCGGTGACGAGGGATTTCGCGTGCTCCAGGGCGTCGTCGAGTTTTGCGGCGTCGCGGCCGCCGCCGCGGGCGAAGTCCGGTTTGCCGCCGCCTTTGCCGCCGACGAGCGGCGCGATGGCTTGAATGATCTTGCCGGCCTGGAGCCGGCCGTGGAGCGCCTTGGGCACGGTGGCGATGAGCGTGACGTTGCCGGCGCTGGCCGCGCCGAGCACGACGACGCCGTCGAACCCGCTTTTCAGCGCCTCGCTGACGGCCATGGCGCTATCGCCATCCAGTTCGCCGAGGTTGGCGACGAGGATGTTGTTTTCGACCTGGGCGAGCAACGTCTTCGCGCGACCGGCGGCTTCGCGTTGCCGGGCGGCTTTGAGCGCTTTCTCGAGCGTCTTCTGCTGTTCCAGCAGGGCGTCGAGTTTTTTCTCCAGATCGGCGGATCCCTGGGCCATGACTTTGCCCGCGAGAAGTCTCAGCAGGTCGGAGTCGTGGCGCGCGGCGGCGAAAGCTTCGAGGCCCGCCACGGCTTCGACGCGCCGCACGCCGGCCGCCACCGCGCCTTCACTGACGAGCCGGAAAAGTCCGATCTCGCCGGTGTGGCGCGTGTGCGTGCCGCCGCAGAGTTCCATGCTCCAGCCGTCCAGGCCTCCCGCCTGTCCGCCGATCTGGACGACGCGCACGATGTCGCCGTACTTCTCGCCAAAGAGCTGCACGATCCCCGGGTTCGCCCTGGCCGCGGCGAAGGGCACTTCGTTCCATGATACCGGGTCGTTGGCCACGATGCGTTCGTTGACGAGCTTCTCGATGTCGGCCAACTGCGCCTGGGTGAGCGGCGCGCTGTTGAAATCGAACGTCAGTTTTTCCGGGCCGACGTACGATCCTTTCTGCGCCGCCTCCTTGCTGACCACCTCGTGCAGCGCCCAATGAAAAATGTGCGTGACGGTGTGATGGCGTTCGATGGCGCGCCGGCGCGGGCGGTCGACCAGCAGGCGGACGCTCGATCCAACAGCGGGCCCGTCTTCCCCGGCAAGGAAATGCAGGAACGTGTTCCCCACTTTTTGCGTGTTGGTGAAATGGAAGATGTGGCCGCCGGCGAGCAGCTCGCCGCTGTCGCCGATCTGCCCGCCCATTTCCGCATAGGCCGCCGATGTGTCGAGAATCACGGCCGTCTTGTCCTTCATCGCGACGACCTCGAGCACGCGCGCGTCCGCCGCGAGATGCTCGTATCCGACGAATGCAGTAGCGTCTTTTGTTTCGATCTCCGAGAGCGCGATGACCTGTCTCTTCTGCGCGGCCCTGGCGCGGGCGCGCTGTTCTTCCATCAGCTTTTCAAAGCCGTCCGTGTCCACCGCCAAGCCGCGCTCGCGAGCCATGAGTTCCGTGAGGTCGAGCGGGAAACCGTAGGTGTCGTACAATTCGAAAGCGAAGTCGCCGCGAAGC
>CAZYHO010000187.1:3715-8741 GCA_964647495.1 uncultured Akkermansia sp.
GTCGAGCGGGAAACCGTAGGTGTCGTACAATTCGAAAGCGAAGTCGCCGCGAAGCGTGGGGTCCTTGGCGGTGCGATTTTCGACGGCGTGGTTCTCGGGTAGGGCGGGTGTCTCACCCGCCGGGGTCGGCGTCTCGCCGGCCCCATCGGGCGTCCCGCCCCGTGCGCCGAACACGTCTGCGGGTTCATCGGGCGTCCCGCCCCGTGATGCGCCGGTTTCTCCGGGGACCCACAACCACCGGTATTCGCCGTCGGCGTTCACGAGCCCCGCGCGACGCGGGTTGTCGACGATATAATGATACTTTTCCGCCAAGTCCGCATCGCCACGCACATATCTATCGTATCGCTCTTCCTCCCAGACCGAGCCTATGGTATCCTCGAGTTTGTTGATCTGTTTGGCGGTGAACCCTTTGATGGAGTGCATCAACTCGCCCAATGTCCAGAAAACGGTCTTGCCATCGGCATCCTTCGAATTTGGCCACGGTTGGAGGAGGATGTGAAAGTGATCCGGCATTACGGCAGCCGCGAAAAGCTCGTAGCGCTGGTTGTGGAAGTGAGTCAAGGCGTCGAGCACGCATGTACGGGACTCCGGCGAGAGCGGGCGATGATCGCGGGTCGAGACAGTGACGAAGTAAATCGCCCAGGGTTTCTCGAAATGAGGCAGTAACCGGCGTTTGGTGCGGGTGGCGCCGGAGGACGCAAGCGTGTTTGGAGCGAGGGGCGGGACGCCCGATGAGCCAGGCGAGACGCCTGGCTCGGCGGGTGAGACACCCGCCGTACCCGAGACGCCAGTCGCGCCCGCAAGGGTGTTTGGAGCGTGGGGTGGGTCGCCAGCGGAGAGTTTCCGGACTTCGTCTTCGAAGAGGCGGATTCCGCGATCGAGCGTGCGGTTGAAGGCATCTTCCTCGGACTTGAGGGAGGTCTTGATGGCGTCCTGGCGGGAGCGGAGTTCGGGAAAGACATCCCCGAACTGCCGTGCGACGACCTCGACGAGTTTGTAGAAGAATGGTTCGGTGAATCCGAGGGTGCGGCCGTAGCGGACGGCGCGGCGGAGGATGCGGCGGAGGACGTAATGGCGGTCGTTGTTGCCGGGCAGGATGCCATCGGCGACGGCAAAGCCGAGCGTGCGGATGTGGTCGGCGATGACGCGGAAGGCGACATCGACTTTTTCCTGTGCGGTGTCGCCGGTGGAGCCTGGGGCGGGCAGGGTGGATGTGTACTTATGGGGTGATCCGTTGAGGGCTGTGAGGCGTTCGATTTCCTCGAAGATCGGGCGGAAGACGTCGGTTTCGTAATTGCTGATCTTGGCGTTCTGGAAATCGGTGAGGCCGTTGGTGCCCTGGATGATGGAGCAGACGCGTTCGAATCCCATGCCGGTGTCGACGTGACGCGCGGGGAGCGGGGAGAACGTGCCGTCGGGGTTGGCGTTGTACTGGATGAAGACGTTGTTCCAGATCTCGATGCAGCGGGCGTCCGAGCCGTTGACAAGCGAGGCGCCGGTTTTCTGCTCATCGACGCTCGTCTCGCGCGGGCCGGGGCGCAGATCGACGTGGATTTCGGTGCACGGACCGCAGGGGCCGGTGTCGCCCATCATCCAGAAATTGTCCTTCTTGTTGCCATCGACGATGTGAATGGCGGGATCGAGGCCGGCGGCACGGAACTTCCCGGCCCAGATCTCCCAGGCTTCCTGGTCCCGCTCGGCCGGGTCGCCCCGGGAGGCGTCCGGCTGGTAGATGGTGGCGTAGAGGCGTTCGGGCGGGAATTTCCAGACGTCGACAACGAGTTCCCAGGCCCAGGCGATGGCTTCCTGTTTGAAGTAGTCGCCGAACGACCAGTTCCCGAGCATTTCGAAGAACGTGTGGTGGTAGGTGTCGAGGCCGACGTCATCGAGGTCGTTGTGTTTTCCGCCGGCGCGGATGCACTTCTGCGTGTCGGCGGCGCGGCCGGGGGAGTACGGGCATTCGATCTGGCCGAGGAAGATCGGGACGAACTGGTTCATGCCCGCATTGGTGAAGAGGAGGTTCGGCGAGTCCGGCAGGAGGCTGGACGACGGCACGATGGTGTGCTGCTTCGATCTGAAGAAGTCGAGAAAGCTGGTCCTGATCTGGGCGGCGGTCATGCGAAGCCGAGCAGGAAAGCCGGGGCGGGACCGGGGGCAAGCTATTCATGGGGCACGGGGCACGGGGCACGGGGCACGGTGTCGTTGGTCATTCGTCATTCGTCATTCGGGGGCGCCGAGCGCTTGGGACGAGGGATCAATCGCCGGCCGCTGAATGCCGACGATGGGCGCCCGCGACTGCCGCCGACCGCTGGCTACCGACCGATGACCACCGCTCTCCGATCCCTGAATACTGTTCACCGAACACCGAACCCTGAACCCTGAACCCTGAACCCTGAACCCTGAACCCTGAACCCTGAACCCTGAACACTGAGGTCCGAAGGAATTTGCCACCGGGCGGAAGCGGGGTAGCGAGAGGGGATGAGTGAGACGGCAAAGAGACCGGTGGTTTTGATCATTCGCGACGGCTGGGGGATCAATCCCGGCGGGCGAGGGGAGGCTGAGGCGAACGGCGATGCGACGTTGCTCGCGCGAACGCCGTTCCACGATCATTTGTATGCGGCGTATCCGTGGGGCCGGGTGAGCGGGAGCGGGGAGGACGTGGGATTGCCCGCGGGCCAGATGGGCAACAGCGAGGTCGGCCACATGAATCTTGGGGCCGGGCGCGTTGTGTATCAGGATTTGACGCGCATCAACAAGGCGATCCGCGAGGGGCGGTTGGCCGCAAATCCGGTGTTGGCTGAGGCCTTCGCGCTGGCGGCGCGGCCCGGAACACGTCTGCATCTGCTGGGGCTGATTTCCGACGGCGGGGTGCACAGTCATCAGGATCACGCCGTCGCGCTGTGCGCCGCGGCCCGCGCGGCCGGCTGCGGCGATATCTGGGTCCATGCGATCACGGACGGGCGGGACACGTCGCCCACCGGTGGCGCCGCGTACCTGAGGAAACTGGAGGCGGACCTGACGCCGACCGGCGCCGTGATCGCCACGGTCATCGGACGGTATTTCGCCATGGACCGCGACCGCCGGTGGGAGCGCAACAAGCTGGCCTGGGACGCGATCGTGCTCGGGCGCGGCGCGGTGAGGCTGGACTCGCCTGCGGAGGCCGTGGCGGTGGCGTACGCGACCGAACCGCGGGGCGACGAGTTTTTGCCGCCGATGATCTTTGCGCGGGCGGGCGAGCAGCGCGTGCGCGATGGCGACGTGGTGCTGTGGTTCAATTTTCGCGCCGACCGCGCGCGGCAGCTCACGGAGGCATTCATGGCGCCGGAATTCGACGGGTTTGACCGCGAAGTGCGGCCCGCGCTCGCCGGGTATTTCACGCTCACCGAGTACAAGGAGTCGTATACGGCGCTCGGCGTGAAGGCGGTGTTTGCGACCGAGAGCCTGGACAACATCCTCGGGCAGGTGGTGGCGGGCGCCGGCCTGCGGCAATTGCGCGCGGCGGAGACGGAGAAATTCCCGCATGTGACGTTCTTCTTCAATGCCGGGAGCGACACGCCATTTCCCGGGGAAGACCGGTACCTGGCGGTGAGCCCGAAGGAAGTGGCGACGTACGACCTGAAGCCGCAGATGAGCGCGCCGGATCTCGCGTTCGAGGTGCGGCGGCGGCTGGCGCACTACGATCTGGTCATCGTCAATTTCGCCAATCCCGACATGGTCGGCCACACCGGCGTGGTCGAGGCCGGCGCGCATGCCTGCGAGACGATCGACCTCGGAGTGCGCCTGATCGTGGAGGAAACACTGGCGCTGGGCGGCAGGCTGTTCGTGACCGCGGATCACGGGAACTGCGAGCAAATGCGCAACCTGGACGGCTCACCGCACACCGCGCACACGACAAATCTCGTCCACGGCATCTACGTGGCCGCGGACGCCGGCGGCTACACCGTGCGCGACGGCATCCTCGCGGACATCGCCCCGACGCTGCTCGAACTGCTCGGCCTCCCGCAGCCCGCGGAGATGACCGGCCGGTCGCTGCTCGTGAAGAAAGAGTGAACTGCGGGCTCGCGGCGCGCCAGGTCACACAACGAAGAGATCGGCGATATTCAGTGTGAGCGCCACGGAGTGGAGGGTGAACCCGGCTTCCAAGTGAATGGCAGACACCCACTTTTCTTCACGAGGTTTCGGGTTCCGCCGCAGCCGACACCCGGTACGAATGCGGACCTGGTCGGTCGGCTTCTCCAACCACCCGGTGCGGATTGCAAAAGTGGGTGTCTGCCTTCTTTACGCCAAGTGGCAATCCAGCGAGTTCCTCTCCTCGATTTGCGGAAAAACGATGCGATTGACATTAATTTGATGGAGTGGTAAAATTTCAATCATGACGAAGACCCAAATCCAGGTTCCGGAGGAACTGTTTGAGGAACTCCGCGCCTTCGCCCGGCAGCGTGAATGGTCCCTGGCGGAAACTTTTCGCCGCGGCGCTGAACTCCTTCTTCAAGTCTATCCTGAGTCTCCTTCCAAACCGGCAGGGGCCTGGACCCCACCCGTCTCCAGCCGAGTCGGTTGGAAGGGCTTGAGTGCCGGGGAATTGCGCGCCGCCGTTTTCGCCGATGGCGATCCCCGCTTGTCGTAACGTTCACTCGCGCTTAACGATGCTTTCCATCGACGCCAACTTGCTCCTCCACAGCTATAGTGAAGCCTCTCCGCATCATGCCGGTTCCCGGCAGTTCATTGAGTCTGTGTCTCCGCGCGAGGATGTAGCGCTCAGCGAGTTCGTGCTGGCCGAGTTCTACCTGCTGCTGCGGAACCCCGCTGTCCTTGCCGAGCCACTGAGCGCTCCTGAAGCTGTGAATGTCATTCAGAGCTATCGCAAACACCCTCGTTGGAAAATCCTCGGGTTTCCTCCTGCCAGCCGTGAACTCCACACCCGCCTCTGGCAACACGCCGCCACTCCCGGCATCGCTCGCCGCCGTATCTACGACACCCGCACAGCCCTCTGCCTTCGAGTCTTCGGTGTCACCGAGTTCGCCAC
>CAZYHO010000188.1:0-8726 GCA_964647495.1 uncultured Akkermansia sp.
CGTCCTTCTGTTCCAAAGGAAGCCGCGGATCTTGAAACAGAAGGTAACGAAGGAAGCAAAGAACCATGAAACTCCACGATCCTTTGCTGTCTTCGCGTCCTTCTGTTCCAAAGGAAGATTCCGGCGTTTATGCCGATCTTGGAGACTTGATCCGGCTGCGCTTCAGCGCCGCCGGTCTCAGCCTGCTGCCGCGCCAGCCGGTGACCTCGGTGCTGTCGGGGCGCCACGCCTCGCGCCTGCGCGGCCGCGGCCTGAACTTCGAGGAAATCCGCCGTTACCTGCCCGGCGACGACATCCGGCAGATGGATTGGAAAGTGACCGCCCGCACCCGGTCGCCGCATGTCCGCGTCTACACCGAGGAACGCGGGCGCGAAACGCTGCTGGTCGTGGACCAGCGCCTTTCGATGTTCTTCGGCAGCCGCAAGAATCTCAAATCCGTCACTGCGGCCGAGGTCGCCGCCTTGGCCGCGTGGCGCGTGATCGCCGTGAAAGACCGCGTTTCCGCGATCGTTTTTGGCGACGCTGATTTCGACACGGTGCCCGGCGGCGGCACGAGCCGCCATGCGATGCGCATCCTCGGCGCCGTCATCGAGCGCAACCGAGCGCTGGGCATCGACCGCGGCATCACGCCCGGCCCACACATGCTCAATGCGGCGCTTCGGCACGCCGAGCGTCTCGTCAAACACGACGCCCTGGTCCTGCTCGTCACTGACGGCAGCGGCTCGGACGCGGAGACGAGCGGGATTCTCAGCCGGATCGCCGCTCACAACGATGTGGTGATCGCTCTCGTTCACGATCCATTGGAAAGCGACCTGCCTGCCGCCGGGCCGCGCGTCTTCGCGAGCGGAGGGCTCCAGTTGGAGGCGGACACGTCGAGTGCCGCGCTGCGCAAGGGATTCCACGACGATTTCCTGGAGCGCCTGGAAACCGCGCGCCGTTTCCTGATCCAGCGTGAAGTGCCGGTCATGCGCATTCGCACCGACGATGACGTCGCCCCGCAGGTCCGGCGCATCCTGGGAAAACGCCAGCGACGATGAACCCGGATCCGGCCAGCCTCGAACGCCTGCATGACGTGGTGGCCGCGCCGCCGCTGCCGTGGTGGCCGCCCACGCCGGGCTGGGCGATCGTGTTCGCCGCGCTGGCTCTGGTGGTATTCGCCGCGCTGTTGCGGTGTTTCATGTGGTGGCAGGCGAACCGCTATCGCCGTGAAGCGCTCGCCCTGCTCGACCACCCTGCCACACCGCCCGCCGAATGGTCCGCCATTCTGAAGCGCGCCGCCCTCGCCGCCTGGCCGCGCGAAGAAGTCGCCGATTTGACCGGCGACGCCTGGCTGGCCTTTCTCGACCGCAGCGCGGGCATGCGCGGTTTCGTCTCCGGCCCCGGCCAGGCGCTGGAAAGGATCGCCGTCGAGCCCGATGCCGCCGCCACCACCGATGTCAACGCCGTGAAAGCCGCCGCGCGCGAATGGCTCTCCCGTCACCGAAAGGAGGCGGCGCCATGATCACGCTCGCCTATCCGTGGCTGCTTCTGCTGCTGCCCTTGCCGCTGGCGGTCGTGCTGTGGTGGCCGGCCCACCGCGAACCACGGCCATCGCTGCACGTCCCATTCCTCGGGCGGCTTGCGCGCCTGACCGGGCGGCAGCCAGGCGAAGGCGCCGCCGTGCTGCACGGCGTGCGAGGCAGAAAACTCGTGCTTCTCTTCGTCTGGCTGTGCGCCGTGCTCGCCCTGGCCCGCCCGCAGTGGATCGAGCCGCCCGTTTCAAAGACATTGCCGGCGCGCGACCTGCTGGTCGCCGTGGATCTTTCAGGCTCGATGGAAACGCGTGATTTCACCGACGCCGCGGGCCAGACATGCGACCGCCTCGCCGCAGTCAAGCAGGTGCTCGATGGATTTCTCGCCAGGCGCGAGGGCGACCGCGTCGGGCTCATCTTTTTCGGCACGGCGGCTTTCGTGCAAGCACCGTTCACGCAGGACCTCGCTGCCTGCCGCGCGCTCCTCGACGAAGCGCAGGCGAAAATGGCCGGTCCTCAGACCGCTTTCGGCGACGCCATCGGCCTGGCGATCACCCTCTTCGACCGCAGCGAGATGAAGGAAAAAGTGATGATCGTCCTGACCGACGGCAACGACACCTCCAGCCAGGTCCCGCCCGTCAAGGCCGCCGAGATCGCCAAGAGCAAGGGCATCGTCATTCACACGGTTTCCGTCGGCGACCCGGGCGCCGCGGGCGAACAGGCGCTGGATGTGCCGACGCTCCAGGCCGTCGCGCAGGGCACCGGCGGCGTGTATTCCGCCGCTTCGGACCGCACGCAGCTTGAGGCGATCTATCGGCGGCTTGACGAGCTGGAAACGCGCGCTTCCGCCACCGTGAGCCACCGGCCGCGGCGCGACGCGCACCATGTGCCGCTCGCCGCGGGTTTCATCGTGTCTCTTCTTTACCACGCGATTCTGCTCTCGTGGCGGGCACTGCAAAACCGCGCGCAACGAAACCCCGCGCCCGCCGAGGAGGAGGTGCCGGCATGATGGGCGACTTCCATTTCCTCCGCCCGTGGTGGCTCGCCGCCCTCGTGCCCGTGCTGCTGACCGCATGGGCGATCCGCCGCGCCTCGGACGCCCAGGCTCCCTGGCGCGGCCTCGTCGCGCCGTATCTCTTGCCGTATCTCGTGCAAGGCGCGAAGGCGCAGGGGCGGAACGGCCCGTGGTGGCTCCTGCTGGCGCTATGGAGCACGGCCGTTTTCGTGCTCGCCGGCCCGTCGTGGAAACGCGAGCCGTCTCCCTTCGCGGACGACACTGCCGCGCTCGCCATCGTGATCCGCGTTGCGCCGTCGATGACGACCGAGGATCTCCCGCCCAACCGCCTCGCGCGTTCCGTGCAGAAGGTCCATGATCTGCTCGCCCTCCGCGGAGATGCGAAAACCGCGCTTGTCGCCTACGCGGGAACAGCCCACCTCGTCATGCCGCCGACCGCCGATGCTGAAATCATCGATACTTTCGCCGCCGCGCTCGACCCAGAGATCATGCCGGCCGAGGGCGACGCCGCCGCCGCCGCGCTGCGGCTCGCTGACCGCACGCTCGCCGAGGCAGGTGGCGGTTCGATCCTGTGGATCGCCGACGACGTGTCTGGCGACCAGCTCACCGCGATCGCGGATTGGAGGAAAACGTCGCGCACGCCCGTGCGATTGTTCGCCCCGCTCGTGGAGACCTCCGCGCTCGACGACGCCGCCGATGCCGCGGACGCCAAAGTCATCCGCCTCCGCCCGGACGATGCCGACGTCGCCGAACTCGCGCGCGCCGCGAAGTTCGCTTCACCCGCGCCCGGCGCGGATGGCGGACGCTGGAAAGACGGCGGTTATGCGCTGATCCCGCTGCTGCTCGTCCTGCTGCTGCCGTTTTTCCGACGCGGCTGGATGCCGCCCATCGCCGCCCGCTCATGAAACGTCCCCGCCATCCCGTTCGCCTCTCCGCCGCGGCCGCGTTCGTCATCGTGCTGGCCGCCGGCACATTCCGCGATCCGGATTTCTGGCGGACCGCGGACCGGCGGGGCGACGCGCTGATGGCGAAACACCGCTACGCCGAGGCCGCGAAAATATACCGCGACCCGCTGCGCCTCGGCATCTCCCAGTACCGCGACGGCCAGTTCGAAGCCGCCGCCGCGACCTTCGCGCGCGTGCCGGGCGCCGCCGGCGCGTACAACACGGGCAATGCCTGGCTCATGCACGGCCAATACGACAGCGCGATCGCCAGCTTCGACCGCGCGCTCGGATTCAGGCCGGGCTGGCAGGACGCCGCCGACAACAAGGCGCTGGCCATCGTCCGTCGCGACCGCATGCAGGCATCCGACAAAGACCGCGCCGATGAATCCGCCGATGCCTACGACCCCGACGAAATCGTCGTCGACAACAAGGGCGGCAACGACGAGAAACCGCGCGAACCAGAGGCGCTCGCCGGCAACGATACCGCCTTGCAGGCTACCTGGCTGCGCCGCGTGAAAACCACTCCCGCCGAATTCCTCAAAGCGAAGTTCGCCTGGCAGGCGCAATCCACGCCGGAAAAATGAACCGCCTTGCCGTCATCCTGCTGCTCTGCCATTTCTCCGCACCGGGTGCGGATGAACCCGCCTCAAACGCGCCGGCACCCAACACGCCGGCGCCACAGATCCGCGCCGTGCTCGCGGCACATGACGAGACGTGGGCCGGCCAGAGGATCGCGTTGCAGGTGGACCTGCTTGTCCCGGGCTATCTCTCCGGCGTGCCGTTCTTCGATCTCCCGAGCGTTCCCGGCGTGCTGATGATGCCTCCGCAGGGATCGCCGATCCTGTCCACCGAGCAGATCGACGGCACAAGTTTCACCGTGCAGCGCCACGAACTCGCCGTCCTCACACGCCGGGCCGGAGACATCGCGATCCCGCCGTTCGAGGTGCGCCTCGCCTACAAACGCAACCCGCTGGATCACGATCCGGTCGGCGAAACCCTCAAGACCCCGCCTGTTTCGTTCACCGCCAAGGCCCCGCCAGGCAGCCGCCCCGACGAAGACATTCTCACGTCCACCGACCTCACCGTGGCTGAAACGTGGAAACCCGTCCCGGGCACAAACGCCAAGGCCGGTGACGCCTTCGTCCGCACCCTCACCTGGTCCGCCTCCGACCTCCCGGCCATGGCCTTTCCCCCCGTCCAGCCGGCCCCGATCGATCGCCTCGGCCTCTATCCCGCCACCCCCAAAGTCAGCGACACGAGCGAGCGCGGCAGTGCCCGCGGCGAACGCCAGGACACCATCACCTACGTCTGCAAAGCCGCCGGCCACGCCGAAATTCCCGCGTGGTCCGTCCGCTGGTGGAACCCGGAGAAAAAAGAAATGCAGCACGCCGATTTCCCCGCGCGCGCCATCGATATCGCCGGCCCGCCCCCCGAACCCGCCGCGATTCGAGCCCGCCACTGGCTGCGCCACCACCGCACCACCGTCGCCGCCGGCCTGCTCGCCGCCCTCGCCGCCTCCATCCTCATCAGATCCACCCGCCCTCGCTGGACCGCCTTCCTCAAACGCCTCCTCCCCCGCCATCTGCCGCCTTTGAATGGACTTATGGAGCTTATAGGGCCTATAGGGCTCATAGGCCTATGGGGCTTATAGCCTATGGGGACAGACCCCATATCGCGCGGGCCTGCGGCCGCGCTGGGGCCACTCCGGACTTGGCGGCCGATGGGCGGCGTTGTAGGCTGCGGGATGGCTGCTCGAAAACGGAAGGCGACTCCGAAGGCCGCGGCGTCTGATGGCGCGGCGGCACGGACGGTCGGTGTGCTGGGATTGGGGATCATCGGGAGCCGGGTGGCGGAGGCGTGCCGGCGGGCGGGGCTGGGGGTGGCGGCGTGGAACCGGACGGCGCGGCGCGGGCTCGGGACGCTGGGTTCGCCGGCGGATGTGGCGCGTGCGGCGCGGGTATTGCAGATTTTCGTGACCGACGACGAGGCGCTGGCCTCGGTGGTGGAGGCGCTCGCGCCGGCGTTGGGGAAGGGGCATGTGGTGCTGAATTGCTCCACCGTCTCGCTCGAGGCGACGCAGCGAGCGGAGCGCGCGGTGGCGGCGGCCGGCGCGGCGTTTCTGGACGCGCCATTTACCGGGAGCAAACTGGCCGGGGAGGCGGGGCAGTTGGTATATTATATAGGCGGCGATATCGCCGTGCTCGAGCGCGTGAGGTGGGCGCTGGAGCCGAGCGCGAAGGCGATCATTCCGATGGGGAGGGTGGGGGACGCGACGGTCGTGAAGATCGCGACCAATCTGATTTCCGCGGTGGCCGTGGAGGCGCTGGCGGAGGCGCTGGGCCTGGTCGCGGCGCACGGGATCGACGGCGAGACATTTCTCGCGGCGATGGAGTACAACGCGAACAGCTCGGGTCTCTCGCGGATGAAGCTGCCGGGGATGATCGCCGGGGCGTACGAGCCGCACTTTTCGCTGAAGAACATGTGGAAGGACGCGGGGTTCGCCGAACGCCTGGCGCACTCGGCGGGGTTGGAGGTTCCCGCCCTGAGCGTGGTCCGGGCGCGCATGGGAGTCTTGCTGGGGCGCGGGCGCGGGGAGGATGACTTCTCGGTCCTGGCCGCGCATTATCCGAAACGCGGCGGCTCCGGAAAACGGCGCGCCGGTTCGTCATGACCGCCGAAGATTCCTCAGTTGGCGGCTGGATCGACTTGTCCGGCCGCGCCAAGTTCCGCCTGACAGGTCCGGACCGCGTGCGGTATCTGAATGGACAGGTGACGAACGACGTGGCGCGGCTGCGGCCCGGCGAATCGATGTCGGCGCTCGTCTGCACGGCCAAAGGGCGGCTTGAAGGGGAGGTGGTCGTGCGCGCGGAGCCGGACCATTTCCTCGTGGATGCGCCGGCGGAGTTGCGCGAACCGCTGCTCGCGCGCCTGGAGAAATACCTCATCGCCGACGACTGCGCCTGGGAGGATGTCACCAACCAGTGGTCGCTCTGGCACGGGCTCGGGATGGACGGCGCGCCCGTGGTCCGGAGGTTCGGACCGCCCGGCATCGACCTGTGGCTGCCGGCCGGAGCCGCGGCGCCGGAAGGCCCGGTGCTCGCGCCCGAAACGATCGACCTGATCCGCCTGGCTCATGGCGTGCCTGTCTGGGGCGCCGAACTCACGCCGGAAACGCTGCCGCAGGAAGCGAGGCTCGAGGAGCGCGCCGTCGATTTCCACAAAGGCTGCTACGTCGGCCAGGAAGTGGTGAGCCGGCTCCGCAGCGTCGGCCGCGTGAACCGCCTCCTCTGCCGCCTGGAAACCGCGGGCGATGCCCCGCTGGCGGCCGGCGATCGTTTGTGCCTGGCCCCGGCGAGTGGCGAGGCGGATGCCGCCGAGGTGGGGAGCGTGACCAGCGCGCGGCGCGATCCGGACCGCGCGGTCACGCTCGCCTTGGGATACGTGAAACGCTCCGCCGCGCTGCCGGGCACGACCTTCCTCGCCGGTCCGGAAAAAAATGCGCTTTCCACCACGGTGAAATGCGGGGAGACTGGCGCCCCGAGTGTCTGAGATGTCTCTGAAATGTCCGTGATGAATGTGATCCGATCGATTCCGCTGCTGGCCGCCCTGTTCGTGCTGGGGACGGCGCCCGTGACCGGCCAGGAAACCGCGCCCGATCCCGCGAATCCCGCCGCCGATGATTTGCCGCCGCCGCGCGAGATCACCGGCGCGGCCATCGGACAAGGCGTGGAGGTGCGCGAAGCCGACGAACTCCCTCCGCCGCTCCCGGTCGAAGATCCGGATCCCGCCGCCACGCCGGTCGCTCCGCGCGACGTGGCACCGCCGCTTCCCGGCCCGGATGGCGTGGCGCCGACGACACCGGTCGACCCGGCGAGCGTGCCGGACCTGAATCCGCCCAAACCCGTGCCTCCGGTGAAAACACCCGCTTCCTCGCGGGCCACCACTCAGAAGAAACCGGGTTCCGCGGCGGCGCACCCTGATCCCGCCAGCGCGGAGGCGGTGGTTTTCACGATCCGGACCGACCGCAACGGGCCGAAGCAAAGTTTTCTCGTCACGCTACGCCCCGACCTGGCGCCGCGCACCGTCGAGAACTTCAAACGCAACATCGAGAGCGGCTTCTACGAAGGGATGGCGTTCCACCGGGTGATCCGCAACTATTTGATGCAGACCGGTGACCCGACGAGCAAGGACGACTCACAGAAAGAACAGTGGGGCACCACCGACATCGGGCAGAACATCCCGGGCGAGTTCGGCGGCAGCCACGTCCGCTATGCCGTGGCCATGGCCCACAGACCCGGTGAATCCACCTCCAGCGGCAGCCAGTTCTTCATCACTCTGCGCCCGGCCACTTCGCTCGACGGCAGCTACGCGGTCTTCGGCCACGTCACCCAAGGCGCGGACGTGCTCAACCGCCTCAGCGGCGTCGTCGTGGACACCAACGACGTCCCGGTCAAGCGCATCGAAATCGTCAGCGCCAAGATCGTGCGCGGCGACACCCAGTTGGCCGACAGCACGGCCACCGGCGGCCGCCGCAAGACGAAGCCCGAATCGCAGAAGGGCAGGATCGAACGATTTATCGAACGCATCTGGTAAACGAGGGATCGCGGGGAGAAACGACCCGAGGATCGCGGGGGGGCGCCAGCGCCGCCCGCACCCCGGCGCCGCGCGCTGTGCCCGGCCGTTTCCAGCCGCCCGCCACCGGCCATGAAAACGTTGCAGGTCAAAGTGAAGCCGAATGCGCGCGTCAGCGCCCTGGAGCAGGCGGCCGACGGCACCTGGTGCGCGCAGGTCAAGGCGCCTCCACGCGACGGCCGAGCGAATGCGGAACTCATCGAGCTGATCGCGCGCCATCTCGGCTGTCCGAAATCGGCGGTGCACATCCACAGCGGGTCCTCCGGCCGCCTCAAGCTCGTCAAAGTGAACATGCCGTGACGGCGCCGCCACGGCGCCCGGTGAGGGCTCCGCGCATGCTCTGACGGGTTTCGCACAGGATCCGGTGGGAGAGCGGGGTCAGAGGTCGGAGGTCGGAGGTCGGGACCAACGCGGTTGCGCACTCGGCTTCGCGCTTCCGCCTTCCCGGCGGGACTCCAACGCAACGTCGTTCCGCACAGTTTTTCAGTTGGAGTACCGGCTTCAGCCGGGCACGAAGCGTGGCGCGAAAAAACGTTCCGCAAAACGCTGCGCTTCCGCCTGAAGGCGGGACTCCAACCCAACGTCGTTGTGCACAGCTTTTCAGTTGGAGTACCGGCTTCAGCC
>CAZYHO010000189.1:0-8702 GCA_964647495.1 uncultured Akkermansia sp.
AATACTCGCTTCCCATGATCGCCATCGGCGCCCTCTTCCTCTGGCACGCCGCACGCCGCAAACGCGCCACAAACGGCATGGAGAGGGCGGAGGGGTGAGGCCTGGTAGTCAGTAGGTCAGTATTCGGTGTTCGGAAATCAGAGGCCAGAATCTGTCGAGTTGAGGCGAGCTTCGCCATGGCTCGAAATGTTTCCGGATCGAGGCCGGTGTCCAAAGGGGATGCGGCGATGTGGAGTGCGGCGGCATGACGCCGCTTTGTTTCTGGGCGACATGTCGCCCAGTTCCAAAGCGCGGACATGTCCGCGCACTCCAAGCGAAGCTCCGCTACCCTGGCAGGTGCTCCAAAACACAGGCTGCCCCGCGCAAACTCCCAAGAGCCTCACCATGCACCAGTCCAGCAGAGCACTGATTACTGCCCTCCGACCTCCGACTACTGATCCCCCATTCCCCCCAGCATTCGAAGCCGGAGCCGCAGCGTTTCCAGCGATGCCTCTTCGTGGATGATCTTTTTTTGGATATCGGCTTCCCTGTGTTTGAGTTTCAGGAATTCCTCATGATTGGTCGTTCCGTCGGCTTGTGACACTTCAAGCTGTGCATCGATCAAATCGGAGCGCAACTGGGCAAGATGCTGCATCAAATGGGTCAAGCTGTCCGCAGTTTCCTCCTTCCTTTTTGTCGCCGCTTTTTTGACAGCCACATCAGCGGCAACCGATCCCAGGTGTTTCTCGGTCTGTGCCTTGACCGCTTCGAGTCCCGCCCGCAGCGCCACCATATCCGGGTGACGTTCGCCGAGGCCGATAGCGGCCAGTTGGGCGATCTTCTGCTCCGTCGCCACGAGGTGTTGAACCAACGCGTGAGATTTCACGTCGCGCTGGTCGTCACCGTGACGACCCGGCCCCGCCACTTCCGTTGCCTGGGCAGCCGGCTGGGCGCGCGAAGTCAGCACTTCCTTCAACTCGCCGACCTGCCGCCTGAGGATCTCCATTTCCTGGTGAAGCGAATCAAGATCGCTCGCCTTGACGACGACCTTCGCGCTCTCCGCGGCGGCCGCGGCGGCCGCTGCGCCGGCCGGATCGCCCGGCTGGCGGCGCAGCAGGTCGAGCGCCGACTCCAGTCGCTTCGCCAAATCGGGCTGCTGGTTTTCGTTCAGGGCTTTCACGAGGTGTTCCAGCTCGCCGAGTGGATCGACGGGGGCCGGCGTGGCGGCGGGCGGGGCGGCGGATTCCGGCTGTGGCGCCGGTTCGGGATTCTGCGCGCTGGTGAAGGCGGCGGCTCCGGCGCCGAGCAGCGCGGCGGCGGCGACGGCGGCCTGCCACGGGCGCAGGCGTTGAAGTCTGGATGGTTGGGCGATCATGGCGATGCGGTGTTGGATTTCCTTGGTGCGAGTGAAAAGGGGTGCCGTCAGCACGGCGGCCGGCTGATCCGGCGTGCCCGGCGCGGCCAGCCGGAGCAGTGTGCGCCCGTAGGCGGCGCGGTTTTCCGCCGTGGGTGGCAGACAGCGCAAGGCGGCGCCATCGCGCAGCGATTCGCGGCTGCTCATGAGCTGCCTCGCCAGCCAGTGCGCCGCCGGATTGAACCAATGCAGCGCGCGCGCCACCGCGACCACACCGCCCGCCGCCAGATCGCCGGCGCGGATGTGGGCCAGTTCGTGCAGCAGGACATGGCGCACGTCGTCGCGCCCGAGGCCGTCCGCGACATCGCGCGGAAAAATGATCCGCGGCCGCCACAGGCCGCAAACAACCGGCGATGCCAATCCGTCCGCCACCGCCAGCCGCACCGGACGCCGCACACGCGCCGCCGCCCGGCATTCGTCCAGCAAATCCGGCCACGGCAAATCCCACCGCACCGCGCGGCGCATCCGCCGCCCGAACACCCACTGCCTCCCCGCCAGCCGCGCCAGCAACACGATCCCGCCTGCCAGCCACACCCACGCCCACACCTGCCCCGCATCCAGCCCGTTCAACTCGGCCGCTGGCTCCGGCTCTGCCGGCTCCGTCAGATCGGTCAGATCGGTCAGATCAGTCAGACCCGTCAGACCCGTCAGACCCGTCGGAGCAGCCGGCTCGCTGAGCGCTGCCGGCTTTGGTTCGGGGCGGTCGGCCAGGTTCCAGACGCTCCAGCGGCTGGGCGGGGCCACGGGCCAGAGCAGCCGGATCACGGCCAGCCAGGCGAGCATGTATGTCCATCGCGGATGCCAGCGGCGGCCGCCCAATCGCCGCGCCGCGGCCAGGACCAGCGCCAGTGCCACCGCGATCGCCGATCCCCGCAGCGCCCAGAGCGATGCGGCTTCCAGCCAGTCCGGCGGTGGCGCCAGCGCCATCATCGCCGTCCCGCCCCTCCCCGGCCGTCCAGAATCCGCCGCAACTCCGCGATCTCCCCGGCGCTCAGTTCCTCGCGCTCCACGAACGCCGCCACGAGCGGCGCCAGATTCTCTCCACCGAACACCTTCTCCAAAAACGACCGACTCTCGGCCATCTGCGTCGCCCGCTCCTCCAGCAGCGGCCGGAACACAAACTCCCGTCCGCGCTTCTCGTACGCCAGCGCCCCCTTGTCCGCCAGCCGCCGCAACAGCGTTTGCACCGTTTTCGGTTTCCACTCGCGCACACCAGCCAGCGCCTCCGCCACCTCGTTCGCCGTCGCCTCACCACGCTCCCACACCACCCGCATCACCACCCACTCCGCATCCGAGATCGCCAGCGGTGGGTCATCAGTGCACTTTTTCTTACGCATGTAGGAATTAAATCCTACGTTTGTAGGAACCGCAAGCGGATTCTTTCCGGAATCTTCATCCTCCCCCAACTTCACAGAGTCCCTCAAGTCCCTCAAGTCCCTCAAGTCCCTCGCGCCGTCTCGGTCCAGGACACCGCGCCCCCGGGCGCCCGGGCAGGGTATCATTGCAATTCGATCGACCGACGCTTATCGTCTGGCCATGTCCTTGACCTTGGAGTCATCCGTTCACTCCGGTTTTCGGGAATGCCCCCCGCTGCAGACGGGCGATCATCTCGACGCCGCAGAATTCCTGCGCCGTTACGAAGCCATGTTAAAACGGGGCCACTCAGTCCGCGCGGAACTCATCGATGGCATCGTTTATATCATGCAGCCCTTCCACTTCGAGACCCACGGCGAATCCGACTCCATCCTTCAGATGTGGCTCGCCACATTCGCGGCGTACTCTCCCGGCATCCGCCACGCCAGCAACGCCGCGCTCAAGCTCGGCCCCCACGACAGGCCGCAGCCGGATGGTTTTCTCTGGGATACCTCCCAGAGCCGCGCCCGCCTCACTCCCGACGATTACCTCGAAGGCGCGCCCGAACTGGTCGCCGAAACCTCCGCCAGCAGCGCGTCATATGACACCCGCCAAAAACGCGACGCCTACCTCCGCGCCGGCGTCCTCGAATACCTCGTCTGGCGCACACTCGAAGACGAGATCGACTGGTTCTTCATCGATCACGGCGCCTATGTCCCGCTCGTGCCCGACGCCCATGGCATCCTGCGCAGCCGCTACTTCTCCGGCCTCTGGCTCAACAAACCCGCCATCCTCGCCCACGACCGCCGCGCCGTCCTCGACACGCTGAACCAAGACCTCGGCTCGCGGTAGTACTCCTGAGTATGAAAGCGATCGGCCGATCGAGCGAAGACAAAGGCAAATAACGGCGCTTCCCACGCTCGCGCCCTGGCAAGAGAGTTGCCACAGTAACCCGCCGGAGACCGGCGGGCTACCGTCGCGCACGGAAGCTCGTGACCAATGACCAATGACCAATGACCAATGACCAATGACCAATGACTAATGACGAATGACAAACGTCATGAGGACATCGCTGCGAAATCCGAGGTCCTGGCTTCCCTGTCCGGCATTGACGTTAAAAACGGCGGCGCGGCGTCCGGCATCGCGACTCCACAGGCGCAACACGCGCTTTTCCTCGGGCGCTCCGGTCAGCGGTCCCGCCGGAACGATCTCCAGCCGCAGCCACCGATCGCGTGCCGTGTCATCGTCCTCCTTCATCAATTGCCGCGACTCGATGACAAGCGGCGTGGTCAGGCCGGCCGTGTTCTCGATGACGAGGTCGAACTCGACCCATGCGCCCTGGACCAGCTCCGGTTTCGCTTCGCCTTCGGACGCCTTGACGCGGCCCTCGGGCGATATGCTCACCTCGATGAGCGGCGGCGCGCCGGCCAGCGTGCCGGCCGCGACGAAAGCGGACACCGCCGCCAGCAGCGGTAGACGCGGAATTCGGATGAAACGATGGACGTGCATGTGAAAAAAACCGCATATCATGATCCCGGCTCCGATTCCTCGATGATCCGGCGGTAGACGGTGCGGGCGTGGTCGTAGGCGGCGACCGCTTCGGCCTGCTCTTCTTCGCGGTAGGTTTTTTCCTTCGACTTCCAGCACTGCTCCACGCCGGCGAGCAGCCACTCCGCGCTGTGGCGGCTGGCGCGGATCGGGCGGCCGTCCACGAGGACATTGATCGGATTCGTATGGGCGTGCGGAAAGACGCGCACGGCAACCCAACTGCTCCGCGAGATCGCCGGCGCGTCGAATCGCAAGCCGTGCAGGCTGCCGTCCGCCATGATCTCGCGCGTCTCGGCAGGACGGCCATTGACGATCAGCTCGACCGGAATCGTCCCCCGCCCTGTCTGGCGCACCGCGGCCGTGACCGAAAACGTCCCGTCCTCGGCGCGGGCGAAATCCATGAGGTGCGCGGTGCCGTCGCTCACGTAGCTCCGGCCGTCCTGCAACCCTTGCAGCCAGCTTTCGTAATCGAGTTCGCCATCCAGCCGGACATAGACGCGGCCCATGCCGACACGTTCGCCTGAAATGCACGGGAAATCGGTCTCGCCGCTCGCCATGACGGGAAATCCGCAGTTCAGCGCGTGATACCACATGTTCCATTCCGCCACGCGGTCGGTGTCCATCGTCGAGATGAAATCGATGGCCGGAATTTCGTGGCCATCCGGCCCCGGGACGAGGTGAGTGATATTCATCACGAATTCGTTCGCGCCGATGCCGTCGTAGGCGGGCAGATCGAAATTCGGCAGCCGGTGCGGGCCGTCCGTGCCTTCCGTGCGGCCGACGATCGTGGTCAGGCCGTTGCCGCTGTGGGCCGGGCCGGTTACGGCGCCCTGTTTTTTCGCCCAGCGCAGGGTGTTCAGCCCGAGAGTCGGCCAGTGGTCTTTGGAATCGCCGCCGGGCGGGATCTGGTCCTTCAAGCGCAGCAGGTTCAGGTGGCCCGAGTGGTGCGACCCGAAGCCGCTCACCTCCACGTCGTACCGAAGCAGATACGGATGCCGGCTCACGTTGTCAGGCCGCCCGGTGAAGAACTGCTTCTGGAAATCGAAACACGGTCCCCACGTCAGGCAGCACCCGACCTTCACGTCCTCACCCATGATGTGGCGCAGCATGTCGCCCGGCATGATCCCCTGGCTCGGGCTTTCGTAGTGCAGGCAGCCGGCCGCGTGGATGTGGTGATCGCCGCTCCAGTACCCGTGCTTGTCCGTGTCGATCCAGCGCGACACGCGGTACACGAGCGAAACCGGCGTGTCCCCGACGACCAGCGTTTTTATTTCCGGAATGCTCTCCGGGCCGTGCGTGCAGCGGACGGTGAACACACCGCGCGGCAGCCTGATCGTTTCGCCGGTCTCGCGGTAAATCTGCGTCTGGAAAAACATGTCGGGCGCTTTCCGCTTCGGCTGAGCCGGGTACACGCGCCCCTGCGCATCCCGGATCTCGAACGCCCCCATGCACGGCAGGCCGTCGGCGTCGGTCACCGTGAATCGCACTTCGGTCGACGGCGCCACCCGCCAGGCCAGCGGCGCGCGCGCCCACACCGCCTCGCCGCCGTCGAGACGCTCGAGGTCGATCCAGTCGATCCGCGTCCGGCCCGGCCCGATATTCGGATCGATCCGCACGCCCGCCAGCTCGCCGCGGACGCGGAACTCGAATGTGTTCACCCCTTCGCGCTGGGCGACGATCTGGCGGTTCACCGAGCGCCCGCCGTCCGGCAGCGGCTGGTCGCGAGTCCACCAGTAAAGCTGGGCCATACCATCGGTCGATGTCGTCCCCCACCACGACAGCCTGAACCGTCCGCCGGGCGCCTCCACCGGTGCGGAGAGGTACGGATCGTTCCCGGTATGCTCGACCCACAGCGATCCGTCGCGCGCCTCCAGCGTGCAGTCGTTCGGTCTTCCCCAGCCGTCGGTGTTCTCGGCGAAGCGCCACTGCCGCACGATCGGCGAGACCCCGCCGCTCGCGTCGCTGATGTTGAATTCGAGCACGCCGGACTTGTCCCCCGTCTGCGATCCATAAATCTGCACCAGCCGGTATTCCAGCCCCAGGCCGCTCAGCGTGCCTGACAGCGGACGCCCTTCAAAAACCGACAGTGCCATCCAGCGGTTGTCCACCTCCTCCGCCGGCCCATGCGGAATCGGATGAGCATGCGGGCTTTCCACCCGCAGCCGCCCGGTCAGGCCCGCCCCGTTCACGATCTTGACGAGCACCGTGCGCCAGCCGTTCTCCTCGAGAATCACCGGTTCGCCGCGCGGCCGTGCCGTCAGCGATCCGTTCGCATCCACCACCACCGCCGCCACGCACAACGGGTCAAGCTCCGCCTCGGTGCCACGCGTGATCGCCGCCTCATCGGTTTCGCCGGCCAGGGCCGCCAAACGCGCCCGTCTCTCCGCATCCAACGGAGCCCCCACGCTCTCCAGCGCTTCGATCAACCGTTCGGTGTGCAGCAGAAGCGGCTGGGCCTCCACAATCGGCGCCTCCGGCAACGCCGCGCGGGCGGCCACCGCGCATACGAACATGAACGAGGGCCACGACAAAAGGTTCCATCGGGGTTTTTTCATATGGAATCAAGCGGGACGCTCATCCTCACGGCAAAACCACCCCCCTGGCAAGCCAATCCTTCACGATCGGACGCCACAGCGCAACACCTGATCTCAGGTCGCCCAGCGTCCCCGATCATCAGCAAGCTTTGAAGCGTCGTGTTTTACTGCGGAGCGCCCTGGGAGCGCCGCAGTCATCTGCGGCCTCGTGCGTATCGATGTGGATGCAAAGCTCTTGTGTCGCTCAGCGAAAATAGAAGCGCTGGTTTCTTCTCGCCTTCTCGGCCGGGCCGACGAACCGCAGAGACGCTCCAGCCATGCGGCGCGCGACAGTGCATCGGGTGCATGGAGCGGGACGCTCGATACGCCCGGCACGATGCCGGCCGCGGCGGGCGGGACGCGCCGCCCTACCCGAGACCACAATGGACACCAATACCCTGGAGTGAGCAGCCGGCGAACCGCCATGCATTTGCGTGGCTTCATTTCTCAGCCAGTTGCTTTAAAAAATCTTCCAGTACTTTTCCCTCCGCCAACCACGGATCATACCACGCGGTAACGTACTTCCCGAACCCCGCGTCGAACCAGAATGCCCCACCCTCGATGTGAATGCTTGTCTCGAAGACAGTCTTTTTGCCAGACCTGAGAATGATACCGTATTGTGGAAAATGCCCTTGAGCAAGCACCTTTCTTTGAAATCCTTGCTTCCGCCATATAGCTCTAAATTGTTCCGCTTCCTCACGATTCAACTCAATCGATTTGATGATATTCTTCTCGTATGCATCAAACTCGCCATGGAATACCCTTATGGAGAATGTTTTTCCCTTTTCTTTCACATCGGCCACGTCGCCCAATACGTACAAAGTCCCTGAATCCACCTCGGGCAATTCATCAGTGACACTGTGCCTCTTCGCATCCTCCAGGATTTCCACCACAGCTTCAATTTTCCCAAGCATTATCTTCCTGGCTTCCGGATGAATTCCGCAAAGCGCAAGCATCACTATACACGCACTGACAGTTGTCAAGCAAGCGACTTTAAGAAGCCGCATGCTTTTTCTTCGCAAGGAAGTGCTAGTATTATCAGATTGGACGGTGTCTCTCTTCACTGTTTTCTGTATATTTCAGATTTCGAGTATCTTATACCTAGACTGATTCTTCATCGATACATTAATGCGATATCAATATCTTCTGTTGTAAATATAGTCTCTCACATCCTTAAATCCTGAATCTGCCAGAACTTCATCGTTTGTAACAATTATTCTCAACTTCACCATTATACAACAACACGGTTTTCCCCTCAGTTGCTGGATCTTGTCCGGAATTGACTTCTTCCATAGCGCATTGAAGGAATCATCAGAGAAAGGCCCTCCCATGCTATGGTGTATTCTGGACAAAAAACCTGTCCCCATATTTCGAGAAAACATGCGTGTGGTGTGCCTAGGAGCAGAATCCAGAAGGTTCGATGGGGGCACTTTTGAGTTGATGCTCTCAGGATTGCAACCGATGAATGCGAACGCCCAGCACGTCTGGCGGCTTGGTCCTGCGATACCGGACTTCACATCAATTTTCGGAGTGTCAGAGTTATGTCCTGCATATACAACTATTTCGCAAGGTGCCACTGTTATTGTTTTCTTCTTAAGACCCAGCGGATCGACATGTTGGAGTGGTGAGTTGTTTACATAGCCGTAGCGGTTGATTCCGCCCTCTTCCTGAAGCGGATCCTCAGACAACCACACCCCTCTCTTCGGATCATACGCCCTGAACCAGGTGAGCGACAAATCCGCCGCTGCCTGTTTGGCGAAGGCTGCGGGTTTGAGATTCCAGTGGCCGGTGTACGCGATTTCAGTGTTCTCGGAGCCCCAGCGTTTGGTGCGTTC
>CAZYHO010000190.1:0-8658 GCA_964647495.1 uncultured Akkermansia sp.
AAATCATGGGTTTCATAGAGGTATTCCCGATCTCTCGGCGGTTGTGCGAGGTCGGGCGAGAAAATCTTGAGAGGCTCACGGTTCACGGTTCACGGTGCATGGTGCATGGTGCATGATGTGGTTGGCGCACGATTGAGGGGTGCAAAGGCGCAGCGGCATGTGTGATCCGGCTGGCAACGCGGAAGCGGGCGCGACAGACAAGTCCGTACCGAATTTCGCACACCGGGTGAGCCTGGTCTCCAGCCGACAAACCGGCGCGAAAACAGTTGGATTCCCGCCTTCGGGCGGAACGTGGAGCTTCTTGCGGAACGGCGTGTGCGCACCCCGAGGGCCAACGGCCCGCCCTATACCAGCCTGGGGCATCGCCCCAGGAATGGCCGCCACACACCAGAAAAGGGCTGAAAGCCCGCCCTGTCATTCAATCATAGATGGAGGAGAGGACGTGGATGAGCGTGTCGATCACGAAGATTGCCGTGTTGGGCGCACGACCGAGGATGGACCGGGCTTTCAGCCCTCAGGGATCGGGGGATCCAAATCCTGGGGCGATGCCCCAGGCTGAAATATCACCGGGCCGTTGGCCCTGCAGCAGGAGTGGGGACAGACCCCTTGTGCGATCCACGGTGCATGGTGCACGGTGCACGGTGCACGGTTCACGGGGCATGGGTTGGGCATGGGCCTCATGTGGCCCATGGGCTCATTGCCTGGCGGAGTCCGGGCTGGTTTTTTTCTCGAGTTTCTCCAGTTTGTCATTCAGATCTTCCAGGCGTTTTTGTTGTTCCTGGAGGCGGCGGACGAGGTCCTGGATTTCGGCGGCTCCTGACTGGAGGGAGGAAAGGCGGGCGAGGGCGGCTTCGGCGGCGGTGCGGACCGGATCGTCGAATGGTTTGCGCACGGCGGTGAGGGAGGTGAGGGGGGCGCGGGCGCGCGGGTCGCCGAGGGTGCCGAGCGCCTTGGCGGCGGCGGCGCGCCTGTCCTCACGGGGATCGGCGAGGTGGGAGACGAGGAAGTCGAGCGTGGGTGAGGCGTCCGGCTGTTTGCGCGAGAGGAAGGCGAGCGCATCGAGGGCGGCGGTGTAATCGCCGCTGCGCGGCGCCGGTGTGCCGGGCGGGGTGGCGCGGACGGCCTGGAGGCGTGCGAGCACGGCCGGGGCGGCGGCTTGTTCGTCGCGGAGGCGCAGTGTTTCGATGGCGGCGAAGCTGACCGTCTGGCGGTAGCTGTCGCGGGCGAGGAAATCGGCCGGTGATCCGGCGGGTTGGGCGCCGAGGGCGGCGAGGGTGGCGGCGAGGATTTCGGGATTTTTTTCTTCGGTGGCCAGGCGGCCGAGGCGTGCGGCGGCCTGCGGCGTAAAGATCGATCCGAGCGCCTGCACCCATTCGAGGCGAACGCGGGCGTCGGGCTGACCGGGCGCGGCGAGCAGGGCATCGTGAGCGGCGGGCGTGCCGATTTTGCGGAGCGCCTTGACCGCTTCCTCGCGCACCGCCCAGAAAGCGTCGCCAGCGAGGACGCCGGCAAGTTTGTCCACACTCCCGGCGTCTTTTTTGGAGGCGAGCGATTGCGCGGCGAGGAAGCGGCCGAGCATGTCGCCCTGGGTGAGCTGGCGGGTGAGCATGTCACCCGGCGGAGAGAACGTGACTTTGGCGAGCGCGGTGAAGGCCGGGTCGATGCGGACCATTTCCGGGGCGGCCGGGAGGGCGATGTAGAAGTCTTCACGGGCGGCGGTCACGTCGAGGGTGGTGTCGAGTGACTTGCCGTCCGGCAGGGCAAACCGGACCGGCAGGGGCAGATGGAACAACGGGACCTGGGGAGAAACCGTTTGCGTCTGGCTCACGGTGAGGCGCGCCATTTTTGAGCCGGCCTCCCAGGCGTAATCGACGGCGAGTTCCGGAAAGCCGCCGTGGTAAACCCACTGGTCGAAAAACCTGTCGAAACTCAGGCCGCTGACGTCTTCGAGCGCCTGCTGGAGATCATCGGTGGTGACGATGCCGTCGCGGTGGCGGGTGAGGTAAGTTTTGACCGCTTCGCGGAAGATATCGGGGCCGAGCTGGCTGCGAAGCATGTGGAGGATCCAGGCGCCCTTGGGGTAGGCGCGGTAATCGAACTGGTGGATCGGGTCGGTGTAGTCGCGCCAGACGACGGGTTTGTTGTCGGGCGCGGCGCCGAAGATGCGTTCGGCTTCGCGCCAGAGGCCGTGGGCGAAAGCATCGGGGCCGAACTTTTCGGCTTCGTAGAGGAGCGTGTAGTAACTGGCGAATCCTTCGTTGAGCCAGAGGTGAGCCCAGTCGCGGCAGGTGACGAGATTGCCGAACCACTGATGCGCTGTTTCGTGGGCGTCGAGGCGGTGCAGCGTGCGAAGCTGCTCGGTTTCCGCGGAAAAGATGAGGCGTTCCGCCATGAAGGTGGCGGACGTGTTTTCCATGCCGCCGGCGAGGAAATCGTGGCAGTAGACCTGATAATATTTGGCCCAGGGAAACGGCACGCCGATCTCGCGCTGGAAGTATGTCAGGATTTTTTTCGTGTCGAGGAACGTGTTGGCGGCCTGGGCGGCGTTCGACGGCGGGACGAACACGGCGAGCGGCAGGCCGTCGAGCGAATCCTCGAGTTTGGTGAAATTGCCGGCGGCCAGGGCGACGAGGTAGTTCACATGTGGCTGATCCTGGCGCCAATGCGTGGTCACCAGGCCATCGGCGCGCCTGGCACGGCCGGCAAGCACGCCATTGGAGATGACTTCCATACCTTCCGGAGCGTGGCAGATGATTTCGCTGGTGAATCGCTCGTTCGGGTAGTCGTAGCCCGGAAACCAGAAGCGATGCAGTTCGGGTTCGCCCTGGGTCCAGAGTTGTGTGTCGCCGGCGGGGTACCCCATCTCGGGCGTGCGGAAATAGAGCCCGCGCTCCGGAGTGGCGGTGTAGGTGACATTCACCGTGACGGCCGCCCCCGGCGGCACGGGGTCGCGGAAGGTCAGGACAAGCTGGTCCTCGGTCACTTGATGCCCCGCCAGGGTGGCGCCGGCCGCTTCAACCGACGAGATGCGCAGGCCCACGGCGTCGAGGCGCAACTCGGGCAGGGGAACGGCGATCGGCGCGAACGTCAGGGCGGCGGCGCCGCTGATCGCACGGGTCGCGAAATCAGGTGTGATTTCGAGCCGCAGGTGGGCCACATCGACACGCCGGTCACGGGCGTACTTGCGCCCGGGTTTGCTGCCGACGGGCGCCGGGAAAAGCAAGTGCTTGGCGCAACCACAGTAAAACTCCTCCGCTGAAGTGGAAGCGGAAGCGGGTGGAAACGGCAGGACAACCGCCAGCGCGGTCACGATCGGAAGCAGGGGGCGAGGCACGGGGCACGCCTACACCGGACCGCTTGCCTTGGGAATGGCAAAGTGGCGTGCGGCGGGGCTCATGATTTGCATGGGGCTCATGGGGCTCATGGGGCCTGTGCGCGGAGAGCCCGCTCACATCAAGAGCGCCCCGTAATTTGACTGTCCCCCTATGGCGAACGCCCTCCGGTTTTCCGAGTATCCGGCGGGAGAGCCCGCTCACATCCAGTGGATGAGCCGGAGTTCGTGGGCCTGGGTGAGGTCGTCGTGGTGCGGGATGACGCGGAGGGCGAGGGCGAACTCGCCGCTGTCGGCGACGGTGACGGTGCCGTGGAAGTGGTAGACGCCCGGGGCGACGCTGGCCGGGTCGGGGTCGAGCGAGAGCATGGTGTATTTCCCGATGTCATCGCCTTCGCCGGAGCCGAGGCAGGTTTGAACGACGACGTGCTCGGGTTTGATGTCGCCGAGGTGGACGCGGGCGTGGATGCGGACGGGCGCGCCGACAGGCACATTCGAGAGGTCTCCGCCTTCGAGGTGGGCTTCCTCGATGCGCACGTCCTGCCAGCGCCGGCGCATGTCTTCTTTCCAGTCGCGGAGGGCGCGTGCGGGCAGGCAGGCGTTGGAGGCGAGGCGGCGGGCGGCGGCGGCGGCGGGTTCGTAAAGGCGGATGGTGTATTCGGCCACCATGCGATGGGTGTTGAAGCGCGGCGTGATGGTGCGCATTGAATCGCGCATGAGCTGGAGCCAGGCGAGCGGGAGGCGGCCGTCGGGTCGCGCGTAGAAGAGGGGAGTAACCTGGTTTTCGAGGATCGAGTAGAGGCTTTCGGCGTCGACCTCGTTCTGGAAATCCATGCTGCCTTCCTTGATTTCCTCGCCGATGGCCCAGCCGTTGCGCCCGTTCCAGGCTTCGTCCCACCAGCCGTCGAGCACGGAAAGATTGAGGCCGCCGTTGGGGGGTGGTTTCATGCCGGAGGTGCCGCTGGCCTCGAGCGGGCGCAGCGGGTTGTTGAGCCAGAGGTCGACGCCTTGATAGAGCCGGCGGCCGATGCAGGCGTCGTAGTCCTCGATGAAGACGACGCGGCGGCGCAGGCCGTCCATTTCGGAGAATTCGACCACCTTGCGGATAAACTCCTGACCCAGGCCGTCGGCCGGGTGGGCTTTGCCTGCGAAAAGGAACTGGACCGGCCGCTCGGGGTGGTTGAGGAGCGCTTTGAGGCGCTCCGGCTGCGAGAAGAGCAGGAGCGCGCGCTTGTAGGTGGCGAAGCGCCGCGCGAATCCGATCGTCAGGATCTCCGGATCGAGCAGGTTGTTGACTTCGCGCAGGCGTTCGGGCGGCTCGGCATTGCGCTCGCGCTGACGGCGCAACCGCACACGCACAAAATCGACCAGCCGTTTCTTGAGCGCCTGATGCGTATCCCACAGCTCCCTGTCCGGGATTTCGATGACGCGGCGCCAGTAGTCATCGTCGTTGAGGTGGCGGTCCCAGTCCTGGCCGACGTATTTCGAGTAAAGCTCGGCGATTTCGGGCGCGAGCCAGGTGCGTGTGTGGATGCCGTTGGTGATGCTGGTGATGGGAACCTCGTCCTCCGGCACGCCGTCCCAGACGTGTTTCCACATGCCGCGGCTGACCTTGCCGTGGAGCTTGCTCACCCCATTGGCGTGGCGGCTTGTGCGGAGCGCAAGGACGGTCATGGAAAATTCCGACGGATTTCCGCCGGCCATCGGCTGGCCGTAGGACATCAGGCGGTCGAAATCGATGCCAAGGTCCTCGGCGAATGAACCGAAGTATTTCCGCATCAGGTCCACATGGAAGACCTCGTTGCCGGCCGGGACCGGCGTGTGCGTGGTGAATACGGTGGAGGCGGCCACCACCTGGAGGGCGGAGCTGAATTCGAGCCCCTGCTTTTCGACGCGCTGGCGGATGCGCTCGAGGGCGAGGAAGGCGGAGTGGCCTTCGTTCATGTGCCACACGGTGGGATCGAGGCCGAGGGCGTTCATGGTCCGTTTGCCGCCGATGCCGAGCACGATCTCCTGTTTGATGCGCATTTCCTTGTCGCCGCCGTAAAGCTGGGCCGTGATCCCGCGATCCTCCGGCCTGTTCTCCGGGAGGTCGGTGTCGAGCAGGTACAACGTGACGCGCCCGATGTGCATCTCCCAGACTTTTACGGCCACCGGGGCGTCGGACAGCGTGAGTGTGAAGACGATGGGCGAGCCGTCGCGCATCGCCTCGCGCAACGGCACCTGACGGAAGTTCTGGTTGAGATCGACGGCCTCCTGGTGGCCGTCGCGCGCGATCTGCTGTTTGAAATAGCCGTGACGGTAAAGCAGCGAGATGCCGACAAACGGCAGCCCGAGATCGCTTGCCGATTTCGTGTGGTCGCCCGAGAGAATCCCCAGGCCGCCGGAGTAGATCGGGATGCTCTCGTGGAAGCCGAACTCGGCCGAGAGGTAGCAGACCGGATTTTTCGCCGTAAACGGCATGTGGCGCCTGGAGGCCCAGGTGTCGGTGGACTCCATGTAGTTTTTGAAATCCGCGTGAACGACCGCCAGCGGATGCAGGAAATCGTCGTCCTCGGCCACCTCCTCCAGCCGGGTCTGGCTCGCCTGCTGGAGCATCTTGAGAGGGCTGTGGTTGACCTTTTCCCAAAGCACCGGGTCGATGTGCCAGAACAGCCAGCGCGCCTTGGGATGCCACGCCCACCACAGGTTGAACGCGATTTCGCGAAGGGGTTCGAGCGCGGAGGGCAGCGAGGGCGTGGCGTTGAAACGAAGATGGTAAGGCATCGGGGCAAGCGTTGACGGGGTGGGGCGACGGACTAAAGAGCAGGTTCCACGCCAGCAATCAGAAGACGAGCAGACAGATCCGCCCCGCGCCCGGGCAAAAAACCGAAACCCTTTCCCTCCACCAGCACCCGCCATCCGGCCGGGGACATCGCGGGGAGCGAGGGCGGCGCGGAAACCGGCCTCCGCCTCTCACGGGCGGCTCATTGGAATATGCAGAAGATGAGGCTCAGCACGGCGGCCACGATGGCGAATCCAGCCAGGCTGGTGATGCCCCAGTGTGGATTCTCCCCGATGAAGCCGGGTTTGCGCGGATGTGGATCAGAGGATGGCATGCCACACCCATGCCCCGGCGCGCCCACATCGGCAAGTGCGGATCTTCGTATCGGAATGCCGCCGGGCACTCCCGAACACCGGCATCAAAACCCACGGTTCGGCGGAGGGCGCCCCATAAAACGTCCGTCCCTCTGTCGGCGGGGCGCTCACAGAACGTGTGGCCCCCCCTATGTGGGCCCCTTCATGATTCGTCCGTCCCTCTGTCCCCGTCCTTCCTTCCACAGGGCGTGTGTCACCCTGTGCGCGGGGCGCCCTCCCGGGCCGGGGCGGGGGAGCGGTGAATTTTTTTGTGATGACACGGTGGCGGGGCGGGGGTATCGCGGGGACACTATCACCATGCTTCGCTCTCCCTTGCGCGCTTCAGTCCGCCGGTTCCGATCATGGGCCGTGTGGATCATTCTCCTTCCTTGCATCTTCCGGTCCGCCTCGGCGGAGGGTTTGATCGTCGTCAACGATTCGGCTTCGGGGCCGGGGTCGTTTCGCGACGCCTTGATGAAGGCATCGGGTCCGACGGACGGGGAGGGGGCGCTGGTCATCGGGTTCGACGAGGAGTTTTTCGCGGAGCCGCGGACGATTGTGCTGGCGGATCCGATGCCGGAAATCCGGCGGTCGGTGGTGATCGAGGGTCCGCCGCTCGGGGCGTCGGGTGAGCCGATGGTCACGCTGAGCGGTGACACGAACGGTACCGGCGTCGTGGATGTGGGCGATGCGGCCGGGCTGCACATCGAGGTGCCGGCGGGTGGCGAGATCGTGTTGCAGCGATTGAGATTTGCCGGCTGCCGATCCACGGCGAAGCCGGGTGGTGCGGTTTATTTCCGGCCGGACGATCCGGCGCGGCTGACGGTGGAGGATTGTGTATTCACGGGAAATGTGGCGCGCTGGGGCGGCGCGATATCGGTGGGCGGCGAGGGGCATGAAGTGACGCTCCGCGGATGCGCGTTCGTGGGGAATGTGGCGAGCGTTTTCGACGGAGGGGCGGTGCATTTGGGCAGCACGCCGGCGCTGGTCGAGGACTGCATTTTTCGCCAGAACACGGCGCCGCATGGTGGCGCGCTGCACACGTTCCACGGGGAGACCGAGATTCGCGGCTGCCTGTTCGAGGCGAACCAGACGGCGCCGGGCGGCCGCGGCGGGGCCATCTCGGCGCGCGCGGGCCTGCGCATCATCGCTTCCGCCTTCGTCGACAACAGCGCGAGGACCGGCGGCGCGCTCTTTCTCACGCAAATGACGGCCCCCGCTCCCGGCGCCTACATAGAAAACTCCACGTTCTCCGGCAATCAGGCGACGACAGCCTCGGGAGGCGCCATCTACGCGGTGAATGTGGACGCTCTGCTCCGCCACGTCACCCTGACATTGAATCACGCGAATTCGCAGGCCGACTCCTACGTGTACGCCGGCGGTGGCGCCATCAGCATACCCGGCGCCGCGAGCGAAAACCGCATCCGCCTCCACAATTGCCTGATCGCCGACAACCGGATCAGCGGCCCCGGCCCGGCCGACACCGCGGATCTCCAGGGCCCCGTGCCCGGTTTTGTCTCGCTGGCAGGCAATGTGATCGGCGTGGGAAACCACCTGGCCGCGGCCTGGAGCGCGGAAAACGACCGCTTCGGCACGCTCGAAGAACCATTGCAGCCGCTTCTCGAACCGCTCGACGAGAACGGCGGCGCGCTGCCGACGCACATGCCCGCGCCGGATTCGCCGGCCGTCGACGCCGGCGTGCCCGGCCCCGATCCGGTCGTCCCGGTTGACCAGCGCGGGCTGCCCAGGCCGGGTGGTGACGCGCCGGACGCCGGAGCGGTGGAACTCGTCGTCCTCGGCTATCCGGCCTGGGCGCGTGTTTTCCTCGCCGGGCTGGACTCGCCCTCGCCCGACCCCGGCGGCCAGCCCGTGCTTTCCCCGCTGCAACAGCCCGACTCCGATCCCGACCAGGACGGCATCCCGAATATCCGCGAGTATTTCGCCGGCACGGACCCCGTCCGCCCGTCGATCGACCGGTTCACGATTCACGAGCGCGATGCCGAAAACGCCAGCGTTACGCTCCGGTTCCGCCGGGCAGCTTATGTTCCGCCCGGATCCGTCGCGCTGTCGGTCGAGCTGTCGGAGACCGGCCACGAATGGAGGCGCGTCTCGCCCACGCCCCCGGTCCGGTTCGTTCGCCGTCATGGCGGTGTGGACGAGTTCGAAGTCGTGGTGACCGGCCTTCCCAGCCCCGCGCACCTGGCGCGCCT